>DAOWLL010000574.1 GCA_030641945.1 Gammaproteobacteria bacterium
AACCCCTCGCCTTCAGGCGATGGACACAGACGGTATGTCAGTGCTGTGATGTTGAATATTAACGGGATCTGAAAAGAAGGATCCTTTCTCCCTGCGGGAGAGGGGGTAATCGGCCGAACGACCGATCGATCCCGCTTTTAGCCGTAACCCGAAGCCACCGGCTTTAGCCGGTGGCGTATTCACTCAGAGTCAGTATTGTATTTAGGCGGCAGTGCTACAGGTCCCTGGTTCTCAGATCGAAGTCCGCTTTTGTCTTTATAGAATTCACGGATTATTTCGAAATCTTTCCTGATGTCACCTGAAGGATAGAGCGTTGCGCCAACGCCCATTCTTTTCTTGCCGTAATCAAGATATCCCAGCGCAACAGGAACTTTAGCTTCTGTGGCGATAAAGTAGAAACCTGTTTTCCAGTGTTCTGTTTTCGAGCGTGTACCTTCGGCAGCGATGGTTAATGCCATTTGATCACGTGACTGGTACAGTTCGGCAATGTGGTGAATGAAACCCGTGTGTACTGTGCGATCGACGGGGATGCCGCCCAATAGTTTGAATATCGGGCCTAATGGTCCCCGGAACAACGTGTGTTTGCCGACCCAGCTGGCCTTGAGGCCCAATGCCCAGAGGCACAGGATACCGAGAGGAAAATCCCAGTTACTGGTATGAAACGCACCGATAATGACGTACTTTTTTTCCCTTGGGAGCTGTGCATCTAACTGCCAGCCCAGTGCCGATAGAATGTACTTCGATATTTTTTTCAGCATGTTCTAGGGCAACTCTGATTAATTCTCATAAAATTCTGCGGACTTTTAAGCGTACAGATTCAAGGCATGTTTCGCGATGAAGGGCCATCCCCTTCATAAGAAGCATAACGCAGAAGATGTGCGCTTAAAAGCCCGCCCTGTGGGGCTCAGCCCAAAAGCCAGACTCTGCGTTATTGCTTTTCACCATGCAATAAGCATGCTTTCAAAGCAATGCCTTGATTCTGGCTTTTGGGCTGCGCCAGAATTTATGATAATTAGTCAGAGTTGCCCTCGTTCGCATAGCCATACATGAAGTATAACCAGGCGAGGAAGGTATATCAGGATTCGTGAGCAGGTTTACTGGCAATAATTTGCTGCAAGGACTTTTCATTATTGCAGTAATCGATAGTACTGGCTTGAATGGTGCCTTTGGCGAACTGATCGTCACAGGTTTCTGTGTTGTGGCATGTGGAGCATTTGTCGATGTGCTGTTCGATATCAATGACACGCTCGGTGTGTAGATAGTTGCTGATATCAATGCCTAGTGCAGTAAGCATTTTGTTCAAGCGCAGTGCGTCAACTTGCCGGGCAAGATTTTTACGAAATTCCATACCTACGATTACATTGCGCATAATCACATATGACATCCGCATGATGACGTAAAGTACGAACAGCACAAGAATGCTGCCGATAATTGCAGTAAAAATATCCATCAGATCATGCTAATACACTATTTCCTCTACATACTTGATATAGGTCAGGTCGCTGATATTTTCATCAATTTGCCAGATTTCATCAGTCGGCCTGTTTTAGCGAGAGTGTGAGTCGAAAGCATGCAACAGGCTCATCATTCTCTGCCGGTATCGTAGCCACAGAATTCAGAGTCATCTCGACACGTTCTTTACTCGACCTTGCTTTTTGCACCAGTTGAGCGATTTCGCTGCCCTGGTTGCAGCTGAAAAAGACGTCCCCTGTTGCCCGCCGGTAAAACTCTGCATTGAAGTCCTTGAAAATGAATGCAATCTTTTCTTCTTGCCGGTTAATTAATTCAACCGCGAGCAAACCCGCAGAAACATCGGCCCCGATGGCAAGTGCTGCGA
>DAOWLL010000050.1 GCA_030641945.1 Gammaproteobacteria bacterium
GCCCTGGATAGTGGCAAGCTCAGCGCTTATATCAGTGATTTTCCTGCACAGAACCTTAAAGGGCACAGCAAAGTTATCACGCTGCCGCATCTCGGCGCATCAACAGCAGAGGCCGAAGAGAATTGTGCCATTATGGTAGCTGACCAGCTCAAGGAGTTCCTGGAGAACGGCAACATTCATAATTCTGTAAACTTCCCTGAAATCAAGCTCGCACGTATAGGTGATGTACGTCTGGCTATTGCCAATAAGAACCTTCCTGATATGGTCGGACAAATATCACATGTGCTCGGTAAGTCAGGTGTTAACATCCAGCATATGAGCAATGAATCCAGGGGCGATCTTGCATACACATTAATGGACCTGGATAAAGCGATAGATGAAAATGCACTGTCGGAACTTAATGCAATTGAAGGTGTGCTGAGCGCGCGCCAGATTTAATCGTTCAAAGTTGAATCACCAACAACTAAATGGTTGACCTCTATGGCCGACAAAGATCCACTTGCTGATATTCGACAACGAATCGATGAAATCGATGCGGCTGTCCAGCAGTTGGTATCAGAGCGTGCGGAATGTGCGCACAAGGTTGCCGAGGTTAAACGTGAACAGGGTGATACGGACCACTTCTACAGGCCTGAGCGCGAAGCCCAGGTGTTGAGGAAAATTCAACAACGTAACAAGGGGCCATTATCTGACGATGCTATTTCCGGCATCTTTCGTGAAATCATGGCGGTTTGCCTGGCGCTGGAGCAGCCCCTGAAAGTTGCTTTCCTTGGACCTGAAGGAACCTATACGCATTCCGCAGCAGTCAAACATTTTGGCAGCCAGATCGAATCCGAACCGGTAGCAAGCATTGAAGAAGTGTTCAGGCTTGTTGAAGCGGATGGTGCAAATTTCGGTGTCGTGCCCGTTGAAAATTCCAGTGAAGGTGTCATCAACCACACGCTTGATTTGTTCATGAAATCATCGTTGACTATCAGCGGTGAAGTTGAATTACGTATACGGCACAATCTCATGACCAATGAGACGGCTACTGCCGCTATCGAGCGTGTTTATGCGCACCAACAGACGCTGGCGCAATGCCGACTATGGCTGGATGCAAACCTGCCGAATGCTCAGCGAATAGCAGTGCGCAGCAATGCCGAAGCTGTGATCTTGGCGGCAGAACACGATAGCGCAGCGGCTATAGCCGGCACCATGGCGTCTGAATTGTACAGTTTGCCTGTGATGTATGCCGATATCGAAGATGAGCCAAACAATACAACACGTTTCGCTGTCATCGGCAAATATCAATCACCACCCAGTGGTGATGACAGAACAAGCCTGCTTGTGTTTGCGCACAACAAACCCGGATCATTGTTCAGTTTGCTGCAGCCATTGGCTAAACGGGACATCAGTATGAGCAATATTGAATCGCGTCCATCACGGCGTGGTGTCTGGGAATATGTGTTCTTCATCGATATAGACGGACATCGTGATGATCAGAATGTGGCGGATGCTATTGCTGAAATCGAGAAAGCCTCGGCAATGGTTACCGTGCTGGGCTCATACCCAAGGGCCGTTTTGTGACCCGGATGTTTAATAATGTCCAGATTATTCCATGACCTTGCTGCACCGGGTGTGCAAAAGCTGCAACCCTATTTACCGGGCAAGCCTGTAGAAGAGCTTGAACGCGAACTTGGAATATCGGGTTCCATCAAGCTTGCATCAAATGAAAACCCCCTGGGCGCGAGTGAGAAGGCGCTGCTGGCGATTGAGCAATGCTATAGAAACATCAATTACTATCCTGATGGCAGCGCCTTCAGGCTGAGTCAGCGGCTCGCTGCAAAATACAACATTAACCCGGCATGTTTTACTTTTGGTAATGGTTCCAATGATGTGCTTGAGCTTATAGCCAGGGCATTCCTGACACCAGAACACTCTGCAGTTTATTCACAATACGCCTTTGCTGTGTATCCTATTGTTGTCCAGGCAACGGGCGCCAAAGCCAACGTTGCGGCTGCTTATGATGACATGCACGAAACCATGCCGCTAGGGCACGATCCTGACGCACTGATAGACAGTATTGACGATACGACTCGAGTCGTCTTCATTGCCAACCCTAACAATCCTACTGGAACCTGGCTGGATACAAATGCAGTAATTGCAATGCTCGACAGGGTCCCATCGAACGTTATTGTTGTGCTGGATCTGGCATACCTTGAATACATGGATGATGAACTCAAGCCTGATATAAAACACCTGCTCGACACATACGAAAACTTGATTGTCACCTGCACTTTTTCCAAGGTATATGCACTGGCCGGCTTGCGTATTGGTTACGGAATATCGCATCCGGATATTGCTGATTTATTGAACCGTGTAAGACAGCCGTTTAATACAAACATGGTTGCACAGGCGGCTGCATTGGCTGCGCTTGATGATGAAGCGCATATTCAGGCAAGCATCAAGCTCAATAATGAAGGCAAGTTTTTTCTACAGCACGAACTCGAAAAACTTGGCCTGGCCTGTCTGCCTTCAATGGGCAACTTCCTCACGGTTAATATGAAGAAGGATGCCGGCCCCGTTTATGATGCTCTGCTGAAGAAAGGCGTTATTGTTCGACCAGTCGCAAATTATCAAATGCCAAACTATCTGCGTATTACTGTTGGAACGCCTGAACAGAATAGCAGACTCATTGAGGCACTATCCAGTGTCATGGCCGGAGTCATGGTATGAGTGAATATCGAGTTGATACTGTCTGTATTATTGGTACGGGTCTGATCGGCGGATCGCTCGCTTTAGCAATCAGGCAAGCAGGTTTTTGCAGGGAAATCGTTGGTGCAGGCCGCACTGAAGAGACCTTGATCAAGGCGCTTGAGCTGGGTGTTATTGACCGTTATGACACGAGTATTGCAAATGCAGCGCAGCATGCCGATATCGTTGTGGTGTGTGTACCACTGGGCTCAATATATTCTGTTTTTGAACAAATAAATGCAGCTGAAATAGAGAATACGGTCATTACCGATGCCGGCAGCGCCAAGCAGAGTGTAATCAATGATGCCGAATTTGTATTCGGCGACGAGTTCCAGAATTTTGTTCCGGGCCATCCTATAGCAGGCACGGAAAGAAGTGGTGTAAGTGCTGCATTTCCCGAGTTATATCAAAATCGCCGGGTCATTCTGACACCAACTGAAAATACCAGCTCTGATGCACTCGAAAAGGTTCGTGCAATGTGGCAATCTGCCGGTGCTGAAGTTGAAACCATGAGTGCGCAACATCATGATCGGGTGCTGGCCGGTACCAGTCATTTGCCGCATTTGCTCGCTTTTGGTCTGGTGGATTGCCTGAATAATCTTGAAGATGTGGACGAAATATTCCGATTTGCAGCCGGTGGCTTTCGAGACTTCACCCGAATTGCATCAAGCGACCCGGTGATGTGGCGCGATATCTGTCTGAGTAACCGTGATGAGGTCATGGTGATGATGAGGCGATACAGCGTTGAGATGGAAAAAATGTATAAAGCCCTGGAAGCGGGCGACGGTGAAGAGCTCAGGGAAATATTCGAACGTGCCAAGAAAGCCCGCGATGCATTTTGTGGTTAATAGAAAAAACGATTCACCGCAGAGGCGCGGAGGCGCAGAGGTTTCTATTGTCTGTAGGAGCGACTTTAGTCGCGAATTGTCGATGTTCGCGACTAAAGTCGCTCCTACGAATACCTGTAAATCTCTCTGCGTCTCCGCGCCTCTGCGGTGAAATTTAAAAAGTCAAAGACACAATGAAATTTATTGTTAATAAGGGTGGCAAACTGTCTGGCAACATTCGTGTGCCGGGTGATAAATCCATTTCACACCGTTCCATTATGTTCGGGTCTATCGCTGTTGGAACCAGTCACATCAGCGGCTTTCTTGAAGGTGAGGACAGTCTTAATACATTGCGTGCATTCCAGGCCATGGGCGTATCAATTGAAGGCCCGGAGAACGGGCGTGTTGTTATTCATGGCGTTGGCATGAGGGGGCTGAAAAAACCTGCACAGGCACTTGAGCTGGGAAACTCCGGCACTTCGATGCGCCTGTTATCGGGTTTACTTTCCGGGCAGGCGTTTGATGTAGAACTGACGGGTGATGCTTCGTTGTCAAAGCGCCCGATGCAGCGAGTGACCAGGCCGCTGGCAAGCATGGGGGCGCAGGTATCAACTGCTGAAGGAGGGCGCCCGCCACTTAAAATATCCGGCGGAAGTAATATTCAAGGTATTGATTATGATTTGCCCATGGCAAGTGCGCAGGTCAAGTCCTGTGTATTGCTCGCTGGTTTATATGCAAACGGCAGAACCTGTGTAACAGAACCGGCACCGACACGCGACCACACCGAGCGCATGTTGAATGCTTTCGGTTGTGCGGTAGAAAAATCTGGGGCCACTGCCTGTATTCATGGCCCGGCTTCACTGCAGGCATGTGACATCGATGTGCCGGCTGATATTTCATCGGCAGCATTTTTCATGGTCGGCGCGAGTATTGCACCGGGCTCTGAAATTACCCTTGAGCACGTCGGTATCAATCCAACGCGTACCGGTGTGATCGATATTCTGCGCCTGATGGGTGCAGACATCGAGCTCATCAACCAGGCCGAGGTGGGTGGTGAACCGGTGGCAGATATCAAAGTTCGCAGTTCACAGTTAAAAGGTATACACATTCCCGAACACCTGGTACCGCTGGCGATTGACGAATTCCCGGTGATATTCGTCGCTGCAGCCTGTGCACAGGGGGAGACCATTGTTACCGGCGCTGAGGAATTGCGCGTCAAGGAAAGTGATCGTATTCAGGTGATGGCTGACGGGCTGCAGGCGCTGGGCGTGAATGCCCGGGCGACGGCTGATGGCATGATCATCCAGGGTGGAACAATCAACGCTGGCAATGTACACAGTCACGATGATCACCGTATTGCGATGGCATTTTCCATGGCGGCACTGCGTGCAAGCGGGGCAATTACCATCGATGACTGTGAAAACGTCAACACCTCGTTTCCAGATTTTGTCGGGCTGGCGTCTGCGGCAGGCCTGTCAATTCGCTCAGATGCATAATCAGCTGGCTATGAACGACCCTGTTCCCGTCATTACACTGGACGGCCCTGGAGGGTCCGGCAAGGGTACGGTGTGCCTGCTGCTGGCAGAAAAACTGCGCTGGCATATCCTCGATAGTGGTTCGCTTTACCGCCTGACTGCGCTGGAATCGATGCAGAAAAATGTATCAGATGAGGCGCAACTTATTGAAATAGCAAATAATATGGATATAGACTACCGGCCTGATGGTGCCCGCTTGAAGGTGTTGCTATCCGGTCAGGATGTCACGGATGCCATCAGGGCCGAGCCGGTAGGCTCAAAGGCCTCTGAAATAGCGGCTATAGCGGGCGTACGCCAGGCGCTGCTTGAGCGCCAGCGTGCATTTGCGGTGTCGCCAGGCCTGCTGGCCGATGGCAGGGACATGGGAACCGTGGTTTTCCCGCATGCAGCGCTGAAAATCTTCCTCACCGCCCGTCCTGAGGAACGTGCGAAAAGACGCTATAAGCAGTTGAAAGAAAAGGGAATAGATGCTAATCTCCCTGAGCTTGTCGCCGAGCTCGAAGCGCGCGACAAGCGAGATTCCGAACGCTCGGCTGCACCCCTGAAAGCTGCAGATGATGCGGTGCTTCTGGATACGACTGAAATGAGTATCGATGAAGTAGTAAATCAGGTATTGCGAATGGCGAACCAGTGTTTCGGAACTAGCGTGGTCTGAATTGATTTCAGGCTGTATGTATAACATTAACCCTTATGTATAACTGCATTCGCCATTGTAGTAATACATTATTTATCAATTATTTAAATCATGTCTGAAAGTTTTGCCCAATTATTTGAAGAAAGCCTGAATCAAACTGAAATGACAGCTGGTCAAGTTGTCATTGGTACCGTTACAGATATCCGTGATGGCTACGTTATTGTTTCAGCAGGTCTGAAATCCGAAGGTGTTATCCCGGAAGAACAGTTTAAAAATCTCAGTGGTGAGCTCGAAGTTGCCATTGGCGATGATGTGGATGTTGTGCTCGAAGCCGTTGAAGACGGTTTTGGTGAGACCCGCCTGTCACGCGAAAAAGCCAAGCGTGCCAAAGCATGGAAATCTCTTGAGTCATCCTACGAAACAGAAGAAATTATTACCGGCATTATTACCGGCAAGGTCAAAGGTGGCTTCACTGTGGAACTCGGTGATATCCGTGCATTCCTGCCGGGTTCACTGGTTGATGTGCGTCCTGTCAGAGATACCTCTTATCTCGAAGGCAAGGAACTGGAATTCAAAGTCATCAAGCTTGACCAGAAACGCAATAATGTCGTTGTTTCACGCCGTGCCGTTGTTGAGTCTGAATACAGTGCCGAGCGTGAAGCATTGCTTGATTCCATCGAAGAAGGCAAGCCAATCAAGGGTGTCGTCAAGAACCTGACCGATTACGGTGCCTTCCTTGACCTGGGCGGTGTTGACGGCTTGCTGCATATCACTGATATGGCCTGGAAGCGTGTTCGTCATCCTTCCGAGGTGGTTAATGTCGGTGACGAAATCAGCGTTATGGTTCTCAAGTTCGATAAGGAACGCAACCGTGTATCACTTGGCCTGAAACAACTGGGTGATGATCCATGGGCTGAAATTGCACGCCGTTATCCTGAAGGTTCAAGATTACACGGCAAGATCAGCAACATTACCGATTACGGCTGCTTTGTTGAAATTGAAGACGGTGTCGAAGGTCTTGTGCATGTATCTGAAATGGACTGGACCAATAAGAACATCAATCCTGCAAGCATGGTAGCTCTCGGTGACGAGACAGAAGTGATGATTCTTGATATCGACGAAGAGCGTCGTCGTATTTCGCTGGGTATGAAGCAGTGCCTGCCTAATCCATGGGATGAGTTTTCTGCAGGTCATAACAAGAATGACAAGGTATCCGGAAAGATCAAATCGATTACTGATTTCGGTATATTTGTCGGCCTTGACGGCGATATCGACGGACTTGTCCATATGTCGGATATTTCCTGGGATGTGACCGGTGAAGAAGCGATACGCAACTTTAAGAAAGGCGATACCATCGAAGCAGTTGTGCTTTCAATCGATCCTGAGCGTGAACGTATTTCGCTTGGTATCAAGCAAATGGAACAGGATCCTGTGTCCTCATTTATGGGTGCCAACAAGAAGGGATCTCTGGTAACAGGAAAAGTAATCTCTGTTGATGCCAAGGCGGCAATCATAGATCTGGGTGACGGTGTAGAAGGAACATTGCGTGCATCAGAGCTATCTCGAGATCGAGTTGAGGATGCTTCCACTGTGTTGAAAGTAGGTGATGAGGTTGAAGCCAAGTTGATTGGTATTGATCGCAAGAGCCGTGCAATTAATCTTTCAATTAAAGCGAAAGACTATGATGATGAAGCTGAAGCGATGAAGGATTACGCCAGTTCACAATCGCCTGCGGCTACTACATTGGGCGATTTGTTGAAGGAACAAATGGATTCCAACGACTAACACCAGAGCGTATATAGTTCAACCAACTATTGAGGACGGTTTCAGATGTCAGAAGAGACTAATGCAAGATCAATGATGAAATCTGAATTGATCGAGAGAATTGCGCGTAAGCAAAGCCATCTTGCATATAAGGATGTCGAGCTCGCCGTAAAAAGTTTACTCGAACAAATGAGCAATGCATTGTCAGGTGGCGAACGCATAGAAATTCGCGGGTTTGGCAGTTTCTCCTTGCATTACCGTCCACCACGCTCTGGACGTAACCCTAAAACTGGTGATTCTGTGTCCTTGCCGGGTAAGCATGTTCCACACTTCAAGCCCGGTAAGGAACTCAGGGAACGCGTTAACGACTCTATGAAGAAAGGTTAATCTTTCTTCATAGACAGTTTTCATAATATCAGTAACCGGGTGTTCCGGTTACTGTCCTGTTCTTCTATCATTAGCAGAGAAAACCTGTATATCCATGGTTGAGTTTTCTGAACTTCCCGGATGGGCGCTGGTAGCCGTTCCTGTCATTGTCATTCTGGTGTTGATGACATTCAGGCAGAACAGGAACAAAACAACACGTAAAAGTCATTTCTCTACTGAATATTTCAAGGGTCTTAACTATCTGCTCAATGATGAGCAGGGTAAGGCGCTGGATATATTCGTCAAACTCGTCGAGACCGATTGGGAAACAATCGACACCCACTTCGCACTAGGCAAGATATTTCGAAAAAACGGTGAAATTGATAAAGCTATCAAGATCCATCAGGGGCTGATAGCAAGGCCTTCTTTGCCGGAAAGACATCGAAACAGGGTTTTACTGGAACTTGGTTATGATTACCTTGGCGC
>DAOWLL010000275.1 GCA_030641945.1 Gammaproteobacteria bacterium
AACATGATGTCTAACCTGGTTTCTGGGTCGACGGTCTACAAAATAATGGTACCAGCCACTGTCGCTGCTGGTGTAGGCAATCCAGTGGCTTTAGCATTTGCCATCACTGCTGCAGCAAACTATGCCTTCATATTACCTTCGGCTACTACTGCCCCTGCTATAGTAACTGGCAGCGGCTGGGTACCTGTGGGTTTCCTAGCACGTTATGGTATTATTATGGTTATTCCTATAGTCTTGTTGTTTACCTTTGTTGGCTATCCTTTTGCCTCCCTTATCTTCGGTTGAGGGCTTACTGGCAACAAAATTGGCGGGAATAAATAAGGAGGTTCTATGGCTAAGTTATTTGGACTTGATCAGACCTTTCTCTTTCAGGTCCTTGATCACCAGGTTAACCAGTTCATCGATGACTTCCTTGGCTGATTCGGGTGCAAATGATCTTGATTGCGCTGACCATACCAGTTCTTCAGATTTAACTTCGTACAGATTGGTTTCAAGTATTACAACATCGTGCGTGGTGTAATAACCTGGCTGCTGGACGTAGCTGTTTACATGCGGGTAATAGTTGTATAGACCATTGTAGTAGCCGTAAGTAGGGCGGTAGTCCATGTTCTGGCGATATACAGTTTCTTCTTTGACGGACACCATGTGGGTTACGATAACGGCATCAATGTCCTTGCCTTTTATTGCAGCGCTAACCGAGTCGCGGTCAATCGTTGTTCCTTCCGGCAACATATTGTAACTGACCTCGCTTTCTACACCTGCTGCATTTAGCTGGGTAGTAAATTGCTCTTCAAACAGTCTTCTATTGTGTTCCTCTTCAGCAATGCCGATTATTAATATATCGTTGTATGACGTTCCGGCTTTTTTACTGTCCATCCAGACAGAAGTGACTTTTGTGCTGGCGCAGGACACGATAAATATGCACGAGAATATTGTTGCGAGATAATAAGTTGCTTTCTGGATTCTTGTTTTCATGCCGACTCCTGTGTATTTGGACGGGTGAGCAGGGATAATGTGATATGCCTGTTATTTGATGATTTTCTTATTCTTGAGTTCATTTATAGTCAATACAGTAATGTTATGAATCACGTCATCAACCGAATCGGGAGCAAAAGTGTTCGATTGTCCTGACCAGACCATTTTACCTGTATCGAGATCAAACAGACTGGTTTCCAGTGCTACAACATAGTGTGTGTTGTCATAGCCTGGAATATATACATAGTTAAATGCATGCGGGTAGTAATTATAGAAGCTGCCGTAGTGAGCGTGGCCATAACCGTAGCCTGAATACACACCAAAACGCCTTGCAGGGATAAAGTATTCTTCTTCAGTTACACCCGTCGCAAACATGACAATGACTGCATCCAGCTGTAAACCGTCGATTGCTGCATCTACCGCTTCACGGTCGATGGTCTCGGTTTTTGGCAGGATATCGTAGCTTTGCATGGCATCGATGCCAGTTTCGCCAAGTTTTTCTACAATATAGTTTTCAGCGTCCTGTCGATTCCCCATCTTGTCTGCAACAACGAGCACCAGGATGTCATCAAAGGGTTCTCCGTTAAAGTCCTCATCGACCCACTGTTTGGTGAACTTGGTGTTGGCGCAGGATGACAGGGCAATACAGCAAAGAATTGCAAGTATATGTTTATATTTGAGCTTCATAGTGTTTATCAGGGGGTGGTTGCGCTGCAGTTTCTGTTGGATTTATCCATAGCCGACTGAATTGCTGCAAAATAATTAACAGGGAGTCTAGCAGAAATCGGCTCGTGGTAATGGCATCAAAATATGCCTGCGTGTCGTTATACAAGCTGGCCAGGTATACAGTGATGTCCTGATTAACTGCCTGGTTACGGTCTGGCCTGGATTAATAGATATAGTCGCTGTATTTCCTTTTGCGCATGTTGGCGAAGTGCACTTCCAGCCTGATAATGATTGAATACACGGAGTGCCTGTCTTCCAGCACTGTTTCCCTGTCTTCGCTGAGACCAATCGGCCAGGTGACGTCGGGTGTGACTTCAAAAAACAGCCAGTCACGGTGGATATTCTGCCGGTACCTGATGCCCAGGCGGTAATTGGTAACAAGGGTTTCCGGCCTGGTTATGCCGACAGCGCTGGATTCATAAGATACCGAGCTTTTTTGCGATAAGCGCTGAAACAGGCTGAATGCCTGTGACCATTCTACGCCATCAAACTCTTCTGAGATAAAGCCTTCAGTAGTAGCACGAAACAGTTTATTGGGCTGGATGGCTTTTTCAAAATCGAAGCGCGTACGAGCGCCGTTAACGCCTTTTTCGTTCTGTATCTCCTGGGTAAAACGCATCAGAAACGTTTCAGATACAGGGTAGGTGTAACGGTATCGGGCCCTGATGCGCGGTTTTGCGCTGACGCTGATATTGAATTTGGATCGATCTGTATCTTTAATATCAAATCTGAAGCCCAGCGTGCTGGTGGCTTGTTCGTCCTGGCCGCCGGGTAATACATCCTTTAATTCCTGGTCCTCATCACCCTCGAATGTCAGTTTCAGGCGTTGTGAAATCTTCGGCAGTTCGACGCTGAAATTCAGGTTTGTATTGAATGTGGAGCCCTGTCCCTCAACCTGGATGAAATCATTTCGCCATCGAACATAGGTACCGCCGACTTCTTCGATAACACGGTCAGATCCATAGAACGAGTCAAACCACAGTGCAGGTTCGCAGAACACGGTATTCATCACGGCGTGGGTCGAGTCATACCAGCTCGCATCGTATTCATAGGTATCCCCTGTACGGTCACAAGGGTCTAAAGATCCTGAGTCTAGTTCTGGCGTACTATCGGCTGCTAACGGGTCGCCCACCAGTTCGTTCAGTTCTGCGTCTGATTGTGTATCCGGCGCAGGGGTTTCCTGTTCTGCATGTGCAGTGACGGGAACTGCCAGGAACAAGGCGAAGAGCACAGCGCCAGTCGCTTTAGTAAAGACATAAAGCGATTGCGGCAACTGTTGATGATTGTGTTTAGTTAAAACAAATAGCACTAATATTATTATTGGTAGAAGTAATGCCAACCGACCCCATAGTGGGAGTTTAGTGTATCGAGCAATTGTTGTTGGGGTTTGGCTTCTTTGGGAAATATGTTGTTGATCTCGATGAAGCATCTGCCAAATCCAGCAGATTTTCTCCAGTTGTATTGCCAGGGTTCAGCTTTGTGCTGGCATGCCTCACATGACCATAGCGCCTCGGCGCCATTCTCAAGCCAGGCGCTGATTTTCCTTTTCCAGTCATTAACGGGAGATCTGCAGTGCGGGCATCTCGGTGTGTGGGTTTGGCTGCCACTGTGGAATTCTATCGATGCTGTTCCCAGGATTAATCGAACATGACAATATGGCCGATCATCATCCCCGGGTTCAAGTTTTATCTCGGGTGAACATCCCATAAAAGCGATCAGGTCAAGAAATTTTTCACCGGCTAAAAATTGCATTTCGCTCTTGAGGGGGTCACCAATCAATTGAATTGATTGAAGTAATTTCTTCAGGCTTTCATCATCAGGCAGCGTCCAGTGAGGCTCGTCCGGGCAGAGTACTAACAATGCATTATTCATGCGGCTGAACTTTATGTAGCTGATTATTGATATGGATCATATATTATCGAGTCTACTATTAGATAAAAATGATGTATTCTGTTGTCTTTACGAATTTTGGGCAATGTTGTCCATCACTGACACGAGGAGAGTTAAATGGCGCATGTTGTAATTCTAGGTGCAGGTACCGGCGGTATGCCATGTGCCTATGAAATGAAGGCCGAACTTGGCAAGAGCCATGAAGTTACGGTGATTAACGAAAATAAATACTTCCAGTTTGTTCCTTCAAATCCCTGG
>DAOWLL010000241.1 GCA_030641945.1 Gammaproteobacteria bacterium
ATTTCGCAGTTCAATGCGGCATCTTTCCGGGTCCGGAGCCACGATGATGAGGCGGAGCTGCTTTTTCTTTTCGACCGTGTTGGCATGATGACCAGTGCGGGCGGCCTGAAGCGCCATGCTCCATCCCATCTGCCCGAACCCAACCACGACCAGGCAGACCGTGGCCTCGTCATTCTTTCTGATTGGCTCGAAATCAAGGGAGTGGATGCGCAGGGCCTGCCGGGCTGCCGTATCCCAGTGATGCAAATCATCAAGGTTCACGGAAAAGCTGGGGCAGGATGGCGGGAAATCGTTTTCCCTGCGGAGAAGTTCCCGGAGACTGATATTCTGCACAAGCAGGCGGCAGGTCAGCGGTTCCAAGCCGGCGGGTCTTTGCGCCGCGATTTGGCCGGCAAGAGAGGTGATCGCCACATTGGTACTGTCCTCGTCACAAGTGGCAATAACAAATTTAGCCCGGTCGACACGCGCCGTACGCAACAGGGCCGCATCGCAGGCATCGCCTTCCAGAACAAGAATGCCCTTTTTTCGTGCTGCCTCCAAGGCGGCGGGCTTGCAGTGCCTTTCAATCGCCACGATGAAACAACGGGGACATCCATCAAGCGCCAGACGAAGCCCAAGATCGCCCAGACCGCAGATGACCACGTGACCCCGCCGCCAGGGGAGCCGCAACTTCAACAACAGCATCTCGTTATGGAAGATTTTCATCACACCCAGCAGGACGGCATAAAAAAGGAAAAACGCTCCAATATACCTCCCCACATGCAACTGCCAGGGGATGGAGCGTTCCAGGAACGGCGCATCAAGCTCCAAGAGCTGAATCGAGTGATAAAAAACGGACCAAATGTCTGGAGCTGGATGTCCTTCGTACTTCCAGTAGCCAAAACAGCCGAACCCCAAAGCAGTCAGAGCGAGAATGATACCCAGCCATAATCGCCAGCTCGAATGGCTCTGTCCTCCTGATGCGTTTTCTTCTGTTACGTTTGACATGAGTTATCTCAGGTTTAAGGTATAAACATTTAAGCAGTTTTTGATTCTTTCCCCAAACAATCTGGAAATATTTTGTGATTCAGACTTCGCATGATCGTTCTGCTGATCGAATAACTGTCGGTAGATCACTGCTGGGTACCCCATTTGCCTGCCCTGGCGGTGCGAGGCCTGGTTATTGATTCCGCAATAGAGCTTGATCGGCAACCTTTTGCCAGGCGTCGAACACCTCCGGAGGTACGGTCCGGTCTTGGATTCCCGCACCAAACAGTTTCTCCGGAAGCGGGGGCATGGAGAGGCGCACTGGTTCGCCGTGACGAATCACCCATACCCTCACCTCCTCGCCGCTCCGCTTGTCGCGCTCGGAGGTCATCGCCTGAAAAACCTCCATTAACAGGTTCTTCTCGGCAGTGCCCTTTTCCCGCACCGCCGCAACGGCCTCGGGAAATGACCAGTCGCCATAGCGCCAGAGGATGTCCCCTGTCTGCATGCCCGCCTTCGCCGCTGGGGACTTGACTCCCAGCGGAGTGTCTGTTGTTACCTCTAAAGAGATCTGGATTACTCTTGGAAAACGGGCAAGTTCCTGGGGACTGATCTTCTTCCCTGACACATCAAACATTTTTTCAGTCGTTTCGGACTTTGTATATTGGACATCAATGCGATGGTAGCCTTGCGGCCCAGGGACCGGTTCTTTATCCGGTCTGAGCCAGCGGCGCATGATAACGCGACCCTCGTCGTTATAGGTGCTTTCCTGGGCGGCATAGCCCTCAGGCCCAAACATGAGCGCGCCATCCAGACCATGATAAGATTTATCGGTCACTGTGCCGCGTGTCCGTGGGTCTAAGCGTAGTGATACATGGCCGTATAACGGGTTAAACATGGGTTTATCGTCTATGCCGATGTTGGTTATCTCTTGGCGATCATTTTTCGTGTAAATAACGACGGTCTTGGCGTTGCCATATAGGCCTATGGCCAGGTGATTAGATGTATCGAAGTAACTCCCCTTGATCAGGCGGCCCTCAGCATCAAATTTGGTGCGATAGGTGGCGATGCCCAGTTCGGGATCGTACATACCCTCACCACTCATGCCAAGACGTGTCTCCTCGATCAGCTGGCCTTGGGAATTAAAAACTTTCCGATAGAGGTGGACACCGGAATCATCACCAGCGGATGTATCGCCAATCCCGAAGTATTGCCTGCGTATTTCTTGATTTTTTTTGTTGTATTCCATCACAAAACGATGAATGCCCTTGGCGTTTTCCACCGGCTCATCGTGGATGCCGAAGTACTCCTCTGCAATGGCGTTGCCGCGTTCGTCGTACTGCCAAACAATGTGGTGGCAGGTATTCGTATTCTCCCCCCCGATAACCGGATCCTGATTGCGGTCAAAATAATGTTCGTGCTCCTTGTTGCCAAACTCATCGTATTTGTATCGTGCCTGGTGGAACTCAAACACTCCAATTGAGCGGTTGTCGTATGTGCCATAATATTCCAGCAACGTTAGGTTGCCAAAGCTGTCATACCGATTGATCACCTTGTGAGCGCCGTAAGAGGAGTTCTCGCACGGCTCATCGTCACTGCTAAACCAACTCGCCTCAATAATCCTACCCTGTTTGTCAAAAACGCGGCGAGCAAGGTGGTAGCCTTCTGAGGAGAGTACCGGATTTCGAGTAGTATCGAAATGTCTTATTTCCACGGGCAGATGACGACTATCCCGCACTATAACAACTCGATGCACCTCGGTGCTGATAGCAATAACCGGTTGATCTTCGTCATCGAAATAGGCCTCTTCCTGCTGGAATCCCCGGTCATCATATTGAAATCGTACCTCGATCACAGGCAGTGACGTATCGTTGGTGTGCATTCGCCCCCTAACAATATTCATGTCGGCATTAAGATCGAAAGACATCGGTTTTGCCGCAAAGATCTCGTTATCAGTGCAACCGGTAGGCTTCATATTCGTGTCGAAACAGGTCAACTCAAAATGATAGGGTAGGTTCCATTTTACTTGTATAGCATGCATCGTGGTCTGCTCATCCTGAGCCGATTTGCCATAGGCATCAAGATACTTCACTTCCACCAAGTTGCCCCATTCATCGCAATCCATCCTTGCCTCCGCAAACCCACGCATGTTGTGCAGCGTTTTCCTGTCTTCGGCATCACGATAGATTGTTAGCACGAGATTGTCGCGATTATCGTACTGAAAGGTAGTGGTGGTAATCCCGTTTACGTCCGCAGCCGGTTGCCTGTCCATATCGAAAGATGTTCTGCGGATTAAACGGCCCTTTTCATCGTAACCATTCCGATAACCGAAGGCTCTGTCCGGACCGGGCATCGGCTTTCCTTCACGGTCCGTGAACCAGATCTCGCTTTCCTCCCCAGACCCGTTGTAGGTAATGGTAACGTATTCGGCACGGCTCTTCGCCTGGGCCTGCGGATAGCCGTCGGGGCCGACATACATGGCCTGAATCGAACGTCCTCCCTCCTTAGCCAATGCTTCCTGAGGCGCATAGACAATCCCCTGGACCATACGGCCGACGCGATCCTTGGCTATCTCATAGACCACATGGCCCTCGGAGTCATACACAATTTCCCAACGGTGTGGCTTTTCCGAAAAATCCAGAGCATCTTCGTCATGAAGGCTTAATGATTCAACAGGGTTGGTCAACTTGAAAAAATTTGTTGTTGTATCGCTCATTGCATTGAGGCGTCCCTTTGGAGTGACAGCTTCCACACGCAGCACCCTTCCTTCTTTTCTTCTGCCCACCCGCGTTATTCTGATCGATTCCATGCGATGCTCGACCTCCTTGGCGGAGAGATTCTCTCCGACACCGACAGGCACACCGAATCGTTTAGTAAAAGTTTTGTAATAGGTTACATGTTCTTTGTAGAGATAGTCCCAAAAGAAAATGCCCACGCCCAGGATAACCACGGCAAACGCCAATGCCATAGCGGTCTGCAGCCGAGAGCGGACAAGCTGCCGCTGTATGGCTGCCTGCTGTTCCTGCTCCTCAGCGCTGGCCATGGCTTCCTGTCGTTCGTCACGACGCCTTTGCACCACCGGAGTGAGTATGTCATGGGACAGCTCGACGTGCCGGGTACCGAGGCGGTCTTCAAAACGGAGCAGACGTCGATCGACCAGGCTACCTAGTTCCTCGGCAGAGACGCCTTTACGC
>DAOWLL010000068.1 GCA_030641945.1 Gammaproteobacteria bacterium
AAGTTCAGCCTTATGTTGAGCAATACTGTTTATCAAAGTCGATTCATCATTTTCGATTTTGCTATCGATAATTTCTTTTAGCAGTTTGTCATGCAGTTCCTTGTCAAATACCAGTCGTGCGTATTTCTCTGCAAATAATAATTTTGCCATCAGATTGGAACCATTCGATACTTCTATGGCTTTCTCGAAGTTCTTTTTGGCAAGTTCCGGTTTACCGCCCATCGCTGGCGGTAAAAATGACTGCATCACGGCCATGTATAAATACGCGTCGCCATTGTTAATTGCCGGATCAAGTTCAAGAACACGTTGAATGATGGCTTTTATCCGGGGCAATTCTGCGACTGCATTCCAGTCTGCACTGTTGGCCTGAAGCCAGCCTGCCCATGCGCTTCCCAGGGCGAACAGAACTTGTACGTCTTCTTTTTTGAACTGTTTTAGTGATTGTTCAAACTCGTAATATGACAGCTCGCGAATATTGCAGGCATCTGGTTTATATATGCAAAATGCGTGATGTGCATAATCGAATGAGGTTGTCGACAAACGTTTCTGCCTGGCTCTGTCTTCTACAAAAACCGATGCATAGGCACCATAGAGTTTCGAAGCTGATATCAATAATTCAACATTATCCGGGTCACCCTTGACCATACTGCTAACCAGTATCAAATAAGCCGGCACTGCCTGTTTCACCGTCTCGGGGTCGTTCTGCTCCAGCATGGTCGCTGACAGATCTTCAGCGAATTCTTTCTTGGCATTCGATACCAGTTGGCCACAGCCTGACATAGTCAGCAATGTGAAAATAGCAATGAAGCTGTACAGCTTAGTGTGTAATCTCGGCATGTGATCCAGGGAATAGTATTCTTGCTTGTTAACGTTTTGAATGCAGTTCAGGGGTATAAATATTACAGGCTTTTGACCGGCAAATGCCACTCGAGTTTCGGATTAAATCAACGAAAAAAGGGGCCGGATATCCGACCCCTTCACAATGACAGAATTAGCTGGCCAGTGCTACTGATAGACGACCTTTTGCAGGCCCAGAATTGAACGAACCCAGGGTTTGGTGCCTGTTTTCTGTTCCAGCTCTGCTGCAGCTTGATTTGCACTAGCTCGGTCAGGATGTGTGCTCACCAGCACATACATTACTGAACCGTCACGGTCTGTTTTTACTGCCAGCATGTCTTCAAGCCCATTTTCGGCCTGGTATTTATCCATGCTGGCCATGTTGCTGCTCGCGAAAATTTGCACCGCATAGCCGGCATCCATTGACATGACCTGCTCTTCCGCTGATAACGGCACGGGCTCAGGTTCCGGCACAACTACTGCAGCTACCACAGCCACCGGCTCTTCGATCATATACGGTTCCGGCTCAACGACCACAAGTGGTTCTTCAACAACAGCCACATCATCAACACTGGCATCAGCCGCCGCATGTTTTTCACTCCAGGGTGATTCATCCGGCCTGGTCCAGGGTGCCGGTTCAGAAGAACATGCTGTCAGCCCGACTAATA
Source organism: Gammaproteobacteria bacterium (assembly GCA_030641945.1). Taxonomy (GTDB): domain Bacteria; phylum Pseudomonadota; class Gammaproteobacteria; order SZUA-229; family SZUA-229; genus JABDQW01. The sequence goes on from DAOWLL010000068.1 coordinate 1,506, forward strand.
ATATGTTACTGATCAGGATACCCTGAATTTTTGTTATTGTTATTTTCACAGTCCTCTCCATCGAATATACCTGACAACTAGTGTAGCCCAAATCAAAAAAAAACGCAGAAAAAACAACATGCTTCTGGCAATAAAAAAGGAGCCAGTAGCTCCTTTTTTATATTAAAGCGTGTCAGCAGAATTAATCAGGCAACTGCTTCCTCTATTGCTTTCATGCTGAGACGTATACGACCCTGACGATCGATCTCCAGTACTTTGACCTTGACCACATCGCCTTCAGCAAGTTTGTCGGTGACTTTTTCAACACGCTCTTCACAGATCTGTGAAATATGAACCAGCCCATCCTTGCCAGGAAGTATTTCAACGAAAGCACCAAAATCCATGATCTTCTTGACCGTACCATCATAGACAGCACCGACTTCAGCGTCGGATGTGATCTGTTCAATGCGGCTTTTCGCATCTTCAGCAGCCGCCAGGTCACTGGATGCAATTTTCACATTGCCTTCATCATCGATGTCGATCATGGCACCGGTTTCTTCTGTCAGTGCACGAATCACCGCACCGCCCTTGCCAATGACATCACGAATCTTGTCGGGGTGAATCTTCAGTGTCAGATAACGCGGCGCATACTGTGACATTTCTTCACGGGTTTCAGATAAGACCTTGTTCATTTCGCCCAGAATATACAGGCGGCCTTCTTTTGCCTGTGCCAGTGCCTGTTCCATGATTTCACGGGTAATACCTTCAATCTTGATATCCATTTGTAATGCACAGATACCGTCTGCTGTACCTGCCACCTTGAAGTCCATATCACCCAGGTGATCTTCATCACCGAGTATGTCTGTCAGTACAGCGAAATCATCACCTTCCTTGATCAGACCCATGGCAATACCGGCAACTGGCGCCTTGATGGGCACACCAGCATCCATTAATGACAAACTGGTACCACAGACTGAGGCCATGGAACTAGATCCATTCGATTCTGTGATTTCAGACACCACGCGAATGGTATAAGGAAACTCTTCTTCTGTTGGCATGACACCCAGTACGCCGCGTTTTGCCAGGCGGCCATGGCCAATCTCGCGGCGCTTGGGGCTGCCGACCATACCGGTCTCGCCTACACAGTAAGGCGGAAAATTGTAGTGCAGCATGAACGCTTCACGATAAGTACCGCCCAGTGCATCTATGATCTGTGCATCACGTGCTGTACCGAGCGTGGTCACAACCAGGGCCTGTGTCTCACCGCGAGTGAACAGGGCTGAACCGTGGGTACGCGGCAGCACACCCGTGCGCACCGTGATCTGGCGCACATCACTGGTAGTACGGCCATCGATGCGCTTTTCACCGGCGATAATACGGCCACGCACGATTTTCTTTTCGAGTTTGCCAAAGGCATCCTGTACGGCGGCTGCATCCCAGCCCCCTGCATCATCAGAGGCGCCTTCGCCGCCTGCCAGTGCTTCCCCGGCAGCGTTGCGTGCGTCCTTGACAGCGTCCTGACGCAGCATCTTGTCAGCTACCTGGTAGGCCGAAGTCAGTGCATCAGTTGATGTCGCAGCCACTTTTTCAGCCAGGGCTTGATCGGCTTCGGGCGCTGTCCAGTCCCAGGAAGGCGTAGCGACTTCAGCGGCAAGTTCTTTGATTGCGGTAATCGCAACCTGCATCTGCTCATGACCGAACAAAACGGCACCGAGCATAACGTCTTCAGGCAGCATCCTGGCTTCTGACTCAACCATCAGAACTGCGTGTTCTGTACCCGCAACAACCAGGTCAAGATCTGACGTCTCACGCGCAGACCTGGATGGGTTAAGCAAGTATTCGCCATCGATATAGCCAACGCGCGCTGCGCCCAGTGGGCCGCTAAACGGCATACCGGAGATGGCCAAAGCGGCCGACGCACCAATGATGGCTGGAATTTCAGGATCGATTTCGTCACACACGGAGGCAACAGTGGCGACGATCTGGGTATCATTTTTGAATCCCTTGGGAAACAGCGGACGAATTGGACGGTCAATCAATCGGCAGATCAGCGTTTCGGCTTCACTTGGACGACCTTCACGACGGAAGAAACCACCCGGGATCCTGCCAGCAGCGTAAGTACGCTCCTGGTAATTCACTGTCATCGGGAAGAAATCCTTGCCAGGATCCGCTTCCTTGCGCGCAACGGCAGTTACAAATACAACGGTATCTGCAACGCTTACCATTACTGCACCAGATGCCTGGCGTGCGACCTCACCTGTTTCCAGAGTTACTGTGTGGTCGCCGTACTGAAATGTTTTCTTAATTGCTGTTGGTGTCACGATACTGTTTCCCGATACCTGATCTTTAGTTTGCCTGAATTGTTTAAATAATTACCGACGCAAGCCAAGGCTTGAGATCAGGTCTTTATAGCGATCCTGGCTCTTGCCCTTGAGATAATCCAGCAACTTTCGGCGCTGGTTTACCATGCGTAATAATCCACGACGTGAATGGTGGTCGTGTTTGTGTGTTTGAAAATGATCTGTCAGCTGGGTAATTCTTGTTGTCAGCAGTGCAACCTGCACTTCCGGTGAACCTGTATCTCCTTGTTCACGCTGATATTTTTCAACAATTTCAGCTTTATTTGTGGTCGTTAACGACATGCTGTCTCCGAAATCTGTACATACACTCAAAAAAGGGGTGCGATTTTATCACGTAATTGCAGGGGCGCAAAAGCAAATTTTTTTATTTTTTCAGGCACTTGCCTGAATCATCCTGCGTGGCGCCACCCTGCCATCATCCTGTATTTCACCCACGCCCAGGAATTGCGCTTTATCGTATATGCGCACCCAGCCTTCAGTCGGTGCATGCGGCACCTGGATAGCTTGTCCCTGTCTCATATAAAAGGCCGCATCGGGGTCCAGATGCACATCTGGCCAGTGCGCAATAGCGCTGTCGATTGGCAGCAGATAGCCATCAAGGGCGTCAAATCCTTCCGCCTCTGTGGAATTGGCAGCTGCCCTGAGCTCATCAATTGTTACCATGTCACCCACAAATGGCCCGACACTCAAGCGGCGCAACTGAACAACATGCGCACCGCAACCCAGTGCTTCACCCAGGTCTTCAACCAGGGTGCGGACGTAGGTGCCTTTCGAGCAGGCAACCTCAAGCTCAAGCATGCCTTGATCAAAAGAAAGCAACAGCAGCTGGTAAATCTGTACTGTTCGTGGCTTGCGCTCAACCTCAATGCCTTCACGGGCAAGCGCGTACAACCTTTGCCCCTGGTGCTTGACTGCTGAATACATTGGGGGCACTTGCGAAATGGTACCGCTGAAGTCCGGCACCAGCTTTTCGATCTGGCTCATGGTGATTTGCGAATGATCCCTGGTTTGCACAAGGTCGCCATCAGCATCAGCCGTGGTTGTGGTTATCCCGAGGCGGCAACTGACGCGGTAACGCTTATCAGCATCCAGCAGAAAAGCGGAAATCTTTGTGGCTTCACCCAGGCAAATCGGCAGCATGCCTGTTGCGAGCGGATCCAGGCTGCCGGTATGCCCTGCCTTGGCTGCACCAAACAGGTGTTTTATTTCCTGCAATGCCTTATTGGATGTAATACCCGCAGGCTTATCCAGTAGCAGCACACCGCTAATTGCACGGCCCTTTCTTTTACCCCTGGCCATTATGAAGAACTCTCATTATCATCATGATGCTGCCTGTCAGACTTGATAGCTTTACTTATCAGCGCCTCCATGGCTTCTCCGCGCTCAACACTGTCGTCATTAATAAACTTCAAAACAGGAACCGTGCGCGCACGAATACGCGAGGCAATCTGGCTGCGAATAAAACCGGTGGCATGATTGAGCGTTTCGAGAGTACCCTCACGCAAGGCTTCATCCAGCACAGTACAGTACACAACTGCGTGACTTAAATCACGGCTGAGTTTGACAGCGGTAAAGGAACAAAGGCCCATACGCGGGTCCTTGAGTTCATCGCGAACAATTTCAGCCAGTTCACGGCGAATCTGTTCCGCCATACGCTGGCTGCGGGAGAATTCTCTAGGCATATAATATAAAACTAATAGAACTGCTTCAGTGCTACATATTGCTTAAGAAATGAGCCCAGTGCGCTCATGCAAGGCAAAAATTTTTGAGAAAGCGGAGTGTACACGCCAGTACATGAGCATTTCGAAAAAATTTTAACGCAGCATGAGCGTGCTGGGCTCATTCCCTTCTATAAAGTGCGTTCTTGCTGGACGCGTTCGAAAACTTCTATCTGATCACCAACCTTGACATCGTTATAGTTCTTCACCGCAATACCGCACTCGGTACCACTCTTGACTTCCTGTACGTCATCCTTGAATCGTCTTAGCGACTCCAGCTCTCCTTCATATATAACAACGTTGTCACGCAATACACGGATCGGTTGATTGCGTTTGACGACACCTTCAGTCACGATTGAACCGGCAACAGCACCAAGCTGTTGCGACCTGAATACATCTTTGACTTCTGCCATACCAACAATCTGTTCACGGAATTGCGGCGCCAGCATGCCTACCAGTGCATTCTTAACTTCATCGATGAGCTCATAGATGATGCTGTAGTAATTCAGATCAACGCCACGCTCCGAAGCCGCACGCCGTGCAGATGCATCAGCACGAACATTAAATCCAATCACAATTGCATTGGATGCAGATGCGAGACTTATATCGGTTTCGTTGATACCGCCAACACCTGAGCCGACGATATTCACCTTCACTTCTTCGTTATCAGCAACCAGCTTGACCAGGGCATCACGGATCGCTTCAAGCGTGCCCTGCACATCCGCTTTAAGCAGCACATTTAATGTACTCACTGCACCGGACTTCATTTGATCGAACAACGAATCCAGCTTGGCCTGTTGCTGGCTGGCAAGACGTTTATCACGCTTCTTGTTGCGGCGGTCCTGGGCAACATCGCGTGCTGCGCGATCATCTTCCACTACCAGCACTTCATCACCCGCATTTGGCGTACCCGAAAGGCCAATGACTGCAACCGGAATCGAAGGCCCGACTTTCTCAGCAGGTTTGCCGTTTTCATCAAACATTGCACGCACGCGGCCAAACTCTTCACCAGCCAGCATGATATCGCCTTTTTTCAGTGTTCCTTCCTGAACCAGTACAGTCGTTGTTACACCGCGCCCCTTGTCCAGTGAAGATTCAAGCACCACACCCCTGGCCACACCTTCTGTTGCAGCCTTCAATTCCAACAGTTCAGCCTGCAACAGAATTGCATCCAGCAATGCATCGATACCCTGACCGCTGATGGCGGAAACATTTACAAACATGTTTTCACCACCCCATTCTTCAGGGATAACCTCATGATTACCCAGATCTGTTTTAACACGATCCGGATCTGCATCCTCTTTATCTATCTTGTTAACTGCAACAATGATCGGCACACCCGCAGCCTTCGAATGCTGAATTGCCTCAATGGTCTGTGGCATAACACCATCGTCTGCGGCAACAACCAGAATTACAATGTCTGTTGCCATGGCGCCGCGTTCACGCATACTGGTAAATGCAGCGTGGCCCGGTGTATCGACAAAGGTAATTACACCCTTGTCAGTGTCAACATGATAGGCACCGATATGCTGGGTAATACCGCCAGCTTCACCTGATGTAATTTTCGAACGACGAATGTAGTCCAGTAGTGATGTTTTACCGTGGTCAACATGACCCATAATGGTGACAACTGGAGGCCGTGACTTTTTCTCGTGCGCTTCTTCATCTCTTGAAAGTAAAGACTTCTCAAGATCATCTTCACCCACAGTGACAGGATTGTGACCCAGTTCTTCAACAACCAGGGCAGCCGTATCCTGGTCAATCACCTGGTTGATGGTTGCCATTACACCCATCTTCATCAATTCCTTGATGAGCTCTGCTGCCTTCATGGTCATACGCCTGGCAAGTTCATCAACCGTGATCGTATCCGGGATGGTGACATCATGGACAATGGGCGCAAGCGGCCTTTCAAAACCATGTTTTGCTTCAG
>DAOWLL010000532.1 GCA_030641945.1 Gammaproteobacteria bacterium
CAGTGCGAGTGTCTGGGTAATGACCCTGTCACTCCTTGTTACCGGTTGTGTCCACCTTGTTATGGGGGGAAATCTCTCTATTTTACAGCTGCGTCGGGAATATTGAATATTTTCTCCGGCCCTGATTCAACTGATTATGGTTGTATATCAGGTTGATATAAAAGGTTTTATTTAATCGATCCGGGCACTGTCCAGGCATATTTACATTAACAGTGCTGACACGGTTTAATAGCAGCCTTTATTCATGGCAGGTTTTGTACACCAGAGATCGATTGAGTAAAGCTGTTCTTTTAACGGAAATACAGGGAATGAAATCATGAACAAGGTATTAATTACGATTGTGACGGCAACATTGATAATTGCCGGTTGTAGCGACAAGCAGGATGCAGCCAGTGATGCGATGGACACCACAACCGGGATGGCGTCTGATGCTGCTGAATCGGCGGGTGAAATGACGAGTGATGCAAAAGAGGGTGCCAGCGAGGCTGTCAGTGAAGTCTCCGATGGTGGTGCAACTGGACAGAAGATATACAAGCAAAGTTGCCAGGCCTGTCATGCAAATGGCGTAGCCAATGCACCCAAGCCGCGTGACAAGGCAGCAGGGGCACCACGTATTGCCACGGGGATGGACGCCATGCGGGCCACTGCCAAAAAAGGCAAGGGCGCCATGCCGCCGAAAGGTACCTGTATGGGCTGTTCCGATGATGAACTGAAGGCAGCTATTGAATACATGGTTAGTCAAAGCAGGTAGTTTTTTACAGTATGGTCATACTTATTGAACCTGGAAGGTAGTCAATATTATGCCTGGTTACCTTCAGGCTGGGATGCAAGGAAAAGACATGGCAACAGACAAACCGGTCCGTGAGATCCGCATAAACCCGATCACCCCTTCTGAATCTGTGCTGGTTGCGTCAGAGCGCAGTCTGCGGCCGCAAAAAGAAGAGGAACGTGTTCCGCATGATGACCGTGAACATGTTGATAGCTGCCCATTCTGCAAGGGTAACGAAGACAAGACCCCGCCCACGATCACGGCCCTGCCGGATGAGAAAAACTGGGAAATTCGCATTGTGCAGAACCTGTTCCCGGTACTAGGTACGGAGAGTGACCAGGGCAATATCAGTTTTGGCCTGCAGCAGGTCATGGACGGCTATGGTCACCACGAGGTGATTATCGACCATCACCGGCATGGCATAGAAGTGCATGAAATGTCCGAGCAGCATCTTGCCATGTTGCTTGGCTTGTACAGGCAGCGCATGGAAGAACTGTTCACCTCGGATGAGCGGATAAGATACGTGCTGGTGTTCAAGAATTTCGGCCCGGCTGCCGGTGCCAGCATCAAGCATACCCATAGTCAGCTGATTGCTATGCCGATCATTCCTGAAAATGTTTACAACGAGGTCGAGCACAGCCGCAACTATTACCGGAAATATCACCAGTGTATTTTCTGCAGCCTGATTGACGAGGCATTGACCTTTGAAGCGACCATTTATAATCGCGAGTCCGGTGAAGTACGACACAAGGTCGATGTCGGGCAGTATGTGATCGAGCGCAGCGAACGGTTTATCGCTATCAAACCGTTTGCGAGCCGCTACGAGTGGGAAGTGCATATTCTGCCGACTCAACACCAGAGTAATTTCATGAAGGTAACCGAGGAAGATCTTGCGGATTTCGCAAAACTTCTGAAACGCACCATGCAGCGTCTCGACAAGGTGCTGAGTGGCGCGCAGTACAACTATTATTTTCACACGGTGCCGCGCTGTGATGAATTCAAAGACTGTGATGCGAGTTATCACTGGCACATGGAGATCTGTCCGCGGACCACCATCCCTTCCGGTTTCGAACTGGGCTCCGGCCTGTTTATCAGCACCATCAGCCCGGAGGATGCGGCAGAGAAGCTGCGTAATGCTATACCTCTGGTAGATAACGACCAGGTTGATTGATTATTGTAGGAGCGCTTCGCAAGCGCGATGGGTTATACG
>DAOWLL010000145.1 GCA_030641945.1 Gammaproteobacteria bacterium
CCACCAGGCATGTCGTAATGCCGTAAAACCTCCATCTCGGTATCAACATCCGGGTATCCTATTTGCAGTCGAAGCAGGAAACGGTCGAGCTGCGACTCCGGCAGTGGATAAACACCTTCAAAGTCGAAGGGGTTTTGCGATGCGAGCAGGAAAAAATCTTTTGGCAGCTCGTATGTTTTGCGATCAAGCGTGATTACACCCTCCTCCATTGCCTGCAGCAACGAAGACTGTGTCTTGGGCCCGGTACGGTTTATTTCATCAACCAGTACAACATCAGCGAAAAGGGGCCCGGCCAGCAATTTGAAACTATTGTTCTGCTTATCGAACACATGAATACCGGTCAGATCAGATGGCATCATATCGGCCGTACACTGAATACGTTTGAATTCACCCTTGAGAATTTGTGCGAGTGATTTTGCCAGCAGGGTTTTGCCAAGCCCCGGCGGTCCTTCAAGCAATACATGCCCCTGTGCAACCAGCGCCACGCATAAGCCGTGGATCGTTTGCTGCATACCAAACAGCACTTTACCAAGCTGCTGCTGTAATTCCTGTTCGAGTTGTTCGACGGCTGTTGTCATGTCAAAACCTTTTGTATTCGATTAATGGATCGAGTGAGTTGTATTAATTTAGTTGTTCCAGCTGTATGCCCGCTTGCACGCTGCAACCTTTGAATATCACGCCCTGAAATGTCTGGATGGTCATGCAGCCAGATCCACAGAGAATCACCTTCGAGCTGTGTATGGGTACTGATATCATCCAGTAAGCGTACAGCCAGTTCGTGCGCGATTGTGCGCGACTTGATTCGCCGTGTAAAAAAGCCGGCCATTGCTTCGATAAAATCCCTGCTTGCCGGTTTGATAGCGCGCTTTCTAACAGGCGCTAGCCGGGGACTTCTACCCAGAGCATAGATCAGCCAGAATGCGCCAATAAACAAAAGACTGTTATGTAATCGATCATCTGCAAAAAAGGCCTCCGGATCATACAGATCGGACAGGCCGAAATGGTAATCATCAAAAATTACATAGCCGCCATCAGCAACAGTATGTGACAACAGGTTAGCAAACCAGCGGGCATTATCCTGTTGTTTCAGTACGCTATTGCTAAGCAGATCGGGAAATGCACTGAGATAAACCCAGCCTTTGCCGACTGGCAATAACCACATTGCTGTCTGCTGTTGCGATTCGCCATAGATTAAACGTAATGCAAGACGCGCTGATTCGCTGTTTATTGACCAGTATGCTGCCTCTATATCATCGACTTCATTTTTATATTGATACATGCCGGGCGTATGCAAGCTCTCCAGCTCATGCACCTGGCTGAACAGCGTATGCTCAACAGCAGGATATAAGCGGTAAGGAGTCGGCTTGAATGCCTGGATAGACTCCTGCATATCAGTCAAATCGAATTCTGACTCTTCAGCTTCGATGGCATCACGCTGCAGTGTGAATTCTTCAGCAGTCAGCTTACTTAGTGCATCTTTAATTTCATCTTCCCTGGTCCATTCATACGTATCGCTCCACTGCGGTATGTGATAAAGGCTGGCCAGTATAATCACTGCATTGCCGTTACTGATCCAGTTATTCATCGCCGCCCATTCTGAATCCAGCGACTCCCTGGCATGCGGCAAACTGACAATCATCAGGTTGCCGGCCGCCGGCAGAGCTTCCTGGTCTATGCGTGTAACAGGTTTACGCAGACTATGAATATTGAAGTTGTTTTGAGCCAGCCAGCTATGCAATCCCTTGAGGCCATGTTTACCAACATCCTCCGTCGTTGGCCGTGAAACAACAGTCTGATCAGTCTGTGGTGACATCAGGCTGACGAGTAGAAAGAAAGACAATAACGCACCAGCCAGTGTAATCAGGGTATCACGCATCACATAGGTCCCTGGTTTTGCTGCGACAGGCAACAAGCTGTTGTTCTGAAACGCGTTCATCACCGTATACAACCGGTTCCGTCAGATCGATTTGCTCACGCAACAAGCCTGCCTTGTGCGCATCAGATTTCTCAAGACATGAAATCAACTCACGATTGGTGAAACTAGTCGATGCAGGCACCAGGTTTTCGTTAACCAGGTGCTCTATGCTGTATTGCAGCAATGCGCTGATCTGTTCACGCAGCGGCAAAGCCAGTATGGCCTCCCATTGCCACACGGGTTTGATCTCTGTGCTTTCGCCATCACCCTGCCGTCCCTGCAATCGAGGAAGCTTAAGCATGCCTGCGCGGTAAAACTCATGCACAACAAGAATGACCGTGCCACAAACGATAAGCCAGATAACGATTGTGAAAAAAAGCTGAACACTTTCATCTGCGGGCATATATTCATTGATGAAGTCTCTGAATGACTCTGCATGCTGCTCGAGCCCAAGCCTTTTCATCCAGGACAGGATAGCTTCCATCAACAGAAAAGGCGCTTCTTCATTTACGGGCTGCCATATCTCATCGATGATGACATCCAGTCGAGAGTAGTCCAGTGAGTAGTTCGAGAACCGGGGCTGGTGAAAATAGAATCTGCCAAGCTGCTCACAATCTTCGATACTGGCAAAATCAGTGTCGGTAATGACCAGTACATGCTCGAATTTTTCAACATCATACGATGAAACAAGCCCCGGACAGGGGCTTGTTTCCATCAGCTCATCACTTGCGTTGCTAATGCCTGCATAAAACAGCATCAGCAAGAACAGTGTATTGCGCATTAGTCGCCCATACGCTGCTCAAGATCACTGCCCGACTTGCGCAGCTTCAGGTCATTCACATGTGCAATAAATATTGAATCCAGCAATGGGACCATCAAAACTGACACGCCAGCCATGACGATATCGAATACACCAAAAGTCATATGCATTTGTCCGTCAGCCATTTCCGGCATAGTGAATGCACCAAAAAAGCCTGCCGCAAATGCGACCACCATAATTAATGCATAGATGATAAAGAATGGAATCATGATTACCGCGGTTGTTCGCCAGTAATTGCCCCACACCAGTCTATGGCTCTGTTTTAGCGATGCAATAATGCCTTCATCATCGACAACGATCAGTACCTGGAAAAACAACAAGGTAACCATCAAGATGAGCCCGGGTATAACCAGCAGGATGAAACCGACCGAAATAGCCAGCGTATACAGTATAGCCGCGATAAAAACCGGAAATGCTTTCCTGATGCCCACAATCAGCGCATCGTACAATTCACCGCTTCCGCCTTTGGCAACTTCCCCCACGCGTGACAGGATCGCATTGTAAAGAATAATGCTGACCAGCCACATAATAATGGAAACACCCCCAAGCTGCGGCATGATACCTGCCATGTATTGCCCCATTTCTTCCTGCGTGGTGAATTGTTGTGCAGGCAGCATTATCTGGAACATGGCGTATTGCATGATGACATTGATGATCGCGGTGATAATAATCAGCAGCAATACAGGCTTCAGGCTGGCGACAAATAATTTGAAGCCACTATCAAGGACGCGGCCAATACCCGATGGTTGCGTAAGAGTTTGATAAGACACGATTCCCTCCTCGTTTATTATTATTATTTCACGAACCTGCTACTCACATTTCACTATAGCAGTTTCATTGTAGATATTTGTTTAAATAGCAAAAAATCGCCTGGTATTTTCCAGTGCCGCATGCGCCAGTCGTTGACGATCAACCTCCATATATTTCGCAGTCGTATTGCAAATATGCGGCAGGTAACAGGGTTCATTCCGGCGCTTATGGACCGGCTCCTGCAGCAGGTCGCGCGGCAGCAAATAAGGCGCGTCAGTTTCCAGCATTATGCTGTCAATTGGAATATTTTTAACGGCTTGTTGCAAGTCACCACCACGCCGCTCATCACATATCCAGCCGGTGATGCCGATATACATTTCCATTGCAACATATTGCAGTGCCTCATCCACCGATCCGGTGAAACAATGTGCCACGGCACCAGTAAGATCATTGCTGTATTCAGAGATCATGCTGACGAAATCATCATGCGCATCACGCTGATGTAGAAAAACCGGCAGCTTGAGCTCACAGGCCAATTGCAGTTGCGCTTCAAAAGCCAAACGCTGTGCCTCGGGTTTTGAATAATTCCTGTTATAGTCGAGCCCGCATTCACCGACTGCGACAACCGATTCATCGGCACAAAGATCGCGCAACATGGGTATCGTGTTGTCATCAAACTCGCTGGCATGATGCGGGTGCACCCCGGCAGTTGACATCAATATACCTGGATACGTGCGATTCAATTCGAGTGCTGCCTGGCTATGATGCATATCCGTCCCGGTGACAATCATTTGAGAGACACCAGCATCCAGTGCACGCTGCACAACATGGCCCAGATCATTGCTGAATGAACTGCCGGTGAGGTTTACACCAATATCAATATACTCGCTCATGTGCGGTATCATATCAGCAGATTACTTTTGCCACATGCCCCTGGGTAGTTATATCTGCTGTATGAACACGCCATCAATCTGCATTGTTTGTTCGAACATCTCAAAAATAGAACAGGCGAATACGCTAGCCGCACAACTGGGCGTACCTCTATTTAAAGAAAAAAGAAATGACTTCGATTTACAGCTACGTTTTGATAATGATTATGTAGAATTATTTGACACCGCACTCAACACGGGTATTCACGTTAACTTTGTTGAGGGTGCTCTTGCCCATCGCCAGCAATTCGGCGGAGGACGCGGGCAGGCTATCGCCAGGGCCGTCGGCCTTAAACAGGGCAATACACCCAGTGTACTCGATATCACCGCCGGCCTTGCCCGGGATGCCTACATACTTGCGTGCATGGGCTGCAAGGTCACATTAGTGGAACAATCGCCCGTGCTGTACTCACTTATAGACGATGGAATACGGCGCGGTCTCACCGATCAAGCCAGTGTAGATGTGTTGAAGAACTTCATGGACCTGGTCAATGCCGATTCAATTCTGTATATGGAACATATGGACAAGGAATCCAGGCCCGATGTGATCTATATCGATCCTATGTACCCTGAAAGAAAAAAATCTGCCCTGGTAAAAAAAGATATGCAGATTCTGCAGCACCTTTTAGCTAAGGATGAAAACGCTGAGCTTTTGCTTAAAACCGCGCTTGAATACGCCACTAAACGTGTGGTTGTAAAACGGCCAGTTCATGCCGAGACAGTTGGCGGGATTAAACCCAGCACGAGCATCAGCAGCAAGAAGACAAGGTATGATGTTTATATAGTGAACAGTGAATAATGAATATTTCACCGCAAAGGCGCAAAGTGCGCAAAGAAAATATTTTATAGTTGTAGGCCGGGATAAGGCTTTGCCGTTCCCGGCGATAATTTTTGTAGATCTTTAATATATATTTCACCGCAGAGGCGCGGAGACGCAGAGTTTCTTTGATGGTTGTAGGAGCGGCTTCAGCCGCGAATTATCAACGTTCGCGACTAAAGCCGCTCCTACGAATACCTGTAATAACCTCTGCGTCTCAGCGCCTCTGCGGTGAAATATATATTAAAGATCTACAAAAATTATCGCCGGGAACGGCAAAG
>DAOWLL010000477.1 GCA_030641945.1 Gammaproteobacteria bacterium
AGCCTGAGCAAACAGCTCCGGCACCGGCAGCAGAGCCTGAAAAACCGGCTGCACCTGCTCCGACCACGGCACCCGCCAGGGCATACAGGCCGCCGCCTGTTGCACCAATGCCGATCGACGAAGCCGGCTTCAGCAAGGCCCATGCAAGCCCATCGGTGCGCAAATTCGCCCGTGAGCTCGGTGCCGACCTGGGTCAGATAACCGGCAGCGGCAACAAAGGCCGCATCCTGAAAGATGACATTAAAGCCTTTGTAAAAAAAGCACTGACATCAGGCAGTACTGGCGGTCTTGGCGTTGCGCCCATGCCTGAAATCGATTTCAGCCAGTTTGGCGATATCGAAACACAGCCACTGACCAGGATAAACAAACTGACCGGCCAGTTCCTGCACCGCAACTGGGTCACTGTGCCACATGTCACCCAGTTTGATGAAGCGGATATCACCGAACTGGAAAAATTCCGCAAGCAGCTCAACGAAGAACATAAAAATGAAGGCTTACGCGTTACTGTACTCGCCTTCCTGATGAAAGCACTGGTTTCTGCGCTGAAAGAATATCCTCGCTTCAACTCTTCGCTGGATTCAAGCGGTGAAAACCTGGTGCTGAAAAAATACATCCACATTGGTGTCGCAGTTGATACACCTGATGGCCTTGTTGTCCCTGTTATTCGCGACTGTGATCGCAAGTCACTGACCGAGCTTGCCAATGAACTGATCGAGACCAGCATAAAAGCACGAGACAAAAAACTGTCGCCAGCTGACATGTCCGGTGGCTGCATCAGCATCTCCAGCCTGGGCGGTATCGGTGGCACGGCGTTTACACCTATCGTTAATGCACCCGAAGTAGCTATTCTTGGTGTGTCACGTGCACAAATGAAACCGGTTTATAAAGACGGCGAGTTTGTGCCGCGCCTGGTTTTGCCGTTATCACTTTCATATGACCACCGTGTCATCGACGGCGCCGATGGTGCTCGCTTTACATCGTTTTTGAGCAAGGTATTGTCGGACACACGGCGACTGCTGTTATAAGACAGATTAAATCAATAAGTCCGCTAATAAACGCAAATTAACGCAAATGTAACTGATAAACTCTGGACCAAAACCGCATACATGTTTGAACCAACAAAGATACATTCGCGTTAATTTGCGTGGGGCCGTGTAGCGGCAGGCGGATAAGAATTAATTATGAGCAAAATTGTAAAAGTTGAAGTTCCTGACATCGGCGATTTCACCAAGGTCGATATTATTGAGGTACTGGTTGCACCTGGCGATCATATTGTAGCTGAAGATGCATTAATCACGCTCGAGTCTGACAAGGCCACCATCGAGATCCCATCACCACAGGCCGGCATCATTAAGGAAGTGCTGGTTAAAGTTAATGACAAGGTTTCCCAGGGTGACGTCATTCTCACCATGGAGTTGTCTGCTGCAAAAATCCCCGCCGTTGAAATGCCTGAAGAAACGCCTGCAGCGACTGAAGAAAAAAGCACAAGCGCAACTGCACCGGCACCCGCTGCAGAAGCAGCACCCACAGGTGATAGCGACATGCATGCCGAAGTCGTCGTACTCGGTTCAGGCCCGGGTGGTTATACTGCCGCCTTCCGCGCAGCTGATCTGGGCAAACAGGTTGTTGTTATAGAAAAGTACGACAGCATTGGTGGCGTTTGCCTGAACGTAGGCTGCATACCTTCGAAGGCACTACTGCATACCGCACAGATCATTAATGAAGCCGAAGAAATGTCCGCACATGGCGTTAGCTTTGGCAAACCAAAAATAGACATCAAGAAACTCGCCGCCTTCAAGAACAAAGTCATCGGTCAACTCACAGGCGGCCTTGCCGGACTGGCAAAGCAACGCAAAGTACAAATCGTTACCGGCATCGGCAAATTTACTTCACCGAAAACAATAGAAGTCGCTGGTACAAATGGAACCACGACCATCTCTTTTGACGATGCGATTATCGCGGCTGGCTCAAAAGTCATGCGCATCCCCGGCTTCCCCTACGATGATGAACGCCTGATGGATTCAACCGGCGCACTTGAACTGGAAGAAATCCCCAAACGCATGCTCGTTATCGGCGGCGGCATTATCGGCCTTGAAATGGCCACCGTCTATGATGCTCTAGGCTCCAGTGTATCAATTGTAGAATTGTCACCCGGCCTGATACCCGGTTGTGATCGCGACCTGGTGCGCCCGCTGGAAAAGCGCGTAAAGAAACACTACGAGAACATCTGGCTTAACGCAAAAGTCACCGACATCAAGGCATTTAAAGGCGGACTCAAGGTTAGCATCGAAGGCAAAGGCGTA
>DAOWLL010000226.1 GCA_030641945.1 Gammaproteobacteria bacterium
ACATTAACCCATATGGGTTCTTCTTCCGGTCTATCTGAAGATAGCTCCGACCTGGTAACTCCACGAGAAAGAGCAACCTCTTGCAAAGAGTTCATGATAGTGCTGTTCAATACCATGGTCGTGATGGTTGCGCCAGATATGCTATCCAGGGTGACGTAACCTTCTCGATCACTGCCGCCCAGCTGAACGCGGTTACCGGCGTACAGGCCCAGGTACTGGTTTTTGAAATCTGTCAGATCCTGTTCGGAAACACCGGCCAGCAAAATGGGCTCTTCATGGCTGACGATCTCAACACCGACAATCTTTCCCTTTAAATCAAAACCAACCAGGGTATGCATGGGTTTGCCGGAATAGCCAGGTATGGGCAAGACATGGTCGGTAAAAAACACGTATCCAAGCAGCCTGTTAGCGTCGTAGACTGCCGCTGATGCCAGCTCGCCTTCAAACGGGTCCAGATTATCAGCTGTCGGGAAGAAGGCCAGGGCAAAAGGCGTGGCTTCGGCGACAGGGTCAATTTTTTTAAGTAATCCGGCGTTTGCACTGCTATGGAACGTAAATAAACATGCCATGACAACAACGAGCGCCAGGTATGATCGATGTGCAGAATTATTCAGGCCAGAAAACATCGAAATACAAGCTATCCTGTATGTTATATACCGTGTGGAGGTTAACATCAGAATGTCGATTAAATAAGGACATATATCTGCGCCCCGGATATTTGGCAGTATCATTGATTTATATCAATATAATCATGAAGCAACACACTGTAGATAGCATAAAATACGGTTTAATGTCTGGACTAAATCCGTTGGAAATTGCACCCGGTGAAGGTTTGCCAGCCAGGTAGGTGGTTGTTGCTGGAGACATCGGTGGTGTAGCCTTAAACAGGATTATTGATCATGATTTTACGATACACATCAGGTGCCTGAGTCTGCAGGTTAATGCCTGCTTTTAGCAAGAGATATTTTCTATGAATCAAAACGCACGTATGTTCGGAGTTGCTCTTCTCATTCTTACACTCATTGTCGCGGTGATTCTGGGTTTTATGGTAGAACCAGCCAGCCCGCTGACATGGATCCTGGTCGCAATATTAGTGGTTATTCCATTCATCCACAGAAAGCTGGCGGCCAGGCATTATGTTGTATGGAAGGACGAATACAGTGTGGGTCTCGATTCCATCGACCAGCAGCACAAAAAGCTCCTGGGCCTGATTAACCAGTTGCAGACAGCAGTGGACTATTCAACGGGTGAGGAGTTCGAGCGTGAAGCGCTGGACGAACTGGTCGATTATACCAAGACCCACTTCACCTATGAAGAAGGATTAATGGAGCAGAATGATTATCCGGATTTTGTGCCCCACAAGGCGCAGCACGAAGCGATGATCAAAAAAGTTGAAGAAGTACTGGCTGAGTATGAGAAGGACCATGACACGGCAATGAGGAATGCAGCTGATTATCTCAAGGAATGGTTGATCAACCACATCAATGGTACCGACAAGCAGTACAGCAGCTACTTGATTGGGAAAGGGGTTAAATAATTATTTTTTAAAAAAAAATAATTATTTAGTCGTTAGTCGTTAGACCAAAGACCAAAGACCAAAAACCAAATACAAAAAACCAAAAACCATACCTCCATGTCCCGTGCGAAATAGTCACGAATGTGAAAATACTCTTCTTATTAATCGTGCTCACCCAAAACGGAGCGGGCGATATCAACGCTTCGTTTGTGACTACAGAAACGCTGGAGCAGTGTCATCAGAAAGAATTGATGGTCGAAGGTGTTTTTACGGCGTCAAATATCCCGGTCATCGAGAGCCGTTGTATACAAAGTGATTTGCGATTTTCCGAGTTTGGCCACGCTGCGTCATCCAGCATGATCCGGTATTTTTATCTTGTTAAGTTTGATGATGCGCTAGTGCAGATAAAAAACATGCCGGACTGGTCTACCTGCATGACGCAGGCGAAGCAGGGAACAGTATCTGGCAAGTCTTATTGCAGTAGTTCGGTGCAGTCGCTGAAGAACTAAACCTGGATAAATAATAAGGTCTGTTGTCATTAATCCAGATAAATACATAAAATTATTCACCACAGAGGCACAGAGGCACAGAGAAATGCTTTGTATTGTTTACTGTGCCGCAGGCGCAGTAAACAAAATAAAACTCTGTGCCTCTGTGGTGAAAATTCTATAACGTTTTTGACTGTCAGCTCAGGTCTGAGCTACTCTCTCAAATCAGAGCAGATCAATAATCCCAGCTGCGACGGCCCTGTTTATTTTGTACAGCGTGCAGGCGTTCCATGATTTCATCACGGCGCATCAGTATTGACTGGTTGGCCATGTTCATAAACACTTTCTCCTCGTGCTCGTTGTGTTGATTCATGGCCTTGTGTAAGGGTTCCAGCGAATCCAGAAAATGGTCAAAATCATTTGCCTTGATAATATACGCCAGGTCATGAACAAGGCGGGCAAGATAGTCATGTTCTTCACTCAGGTGGGCAATAATACCTTCCGGATCACCGTTCTCCTCCACGAATAAAGGGTAGAGCACCTCATCTTCCATTTGCATATGCAGCTTGAGATCGGTGACGAAGTTTTGAAACAGGCGTTTCGCATTCTTCCACTCGCCTACATCAGCCGCCATTTCGCATTCATCGAGCGCGGCATCATATTTGTGATGGTCATGTACCAGCCAGTTAGATGTATTGTTCACATTTCATCTCCCTGTATGCTTGATTAAGTCACCACAGGTGACAGAGAGCAAGGAGTTCCAATATTAGCAAATATTGCTCGCTGACCCATTATTATTCCGCATCTGGATACTGGAGTCGCTCTTGCCCGTAGTACTGGCCCGCAGCTTGCCATAGAAATCGGTGCTAACCCTGTAAATACGATATCTATTGAGCCGAAAGCAAGCGTATGTAACTGATTACATCTTCGATCTCTTTATCTGACAGGACGCCTTTCCAGCCGGGCATAAGTTCTGCTCCTTTTGTGCCATTAGCAATTATCGAGTAAATTTTTTCATTGGACATACGATTCATGCTGCTGGCATCGGTATGATCTGCAGGTTCCATATCATAGACTTTTGTTATCGTTCCTTTGCCCTTGCCGCCAGGTCCGTGGCAAATAGTGCAGTTATTGTCATAAACCTGCTTGCCCAGTTCTGGATTTCCAGAAACAGGGTGTTTCGAACTGTGCAGATAACGTACATAGGTAAGCAGTGATCTGATTTGTGTGTGTGGTATCGCCAGGCCCCATTGCGGCATGTCATTGGATACCTCACCATGGGGTGCCGTGCCTTCTATTATCTTGAATAGCTCACGGTCGCTTTTTTTCGCCAGCCTGTCATTATTGGTTAAATCAGCCGGCCTTGTTTCCAGCTTGCTGGCGAGTGGGCCATCGCCGGTACCATCTAATCCATGGCATACGAAACAGTTGGTTCTGAAAATGCGGTAACCATCAAAGCTTTTAGAATAATCGGCGAATGCATTTGAGGACAACATAGCAATTGCAAGCATCGCAGGTATTTTCCACACTATCTTCTGTTTCATGGTTTTACCCTCTCTTGAAACCAGCCAGATTCTTCACAAGGTTCGGTATTGCAGGTTGTCTTATTATACGGGTCTTGCCCAAATACAGTGGGTTAAATAGATAAAAAGCTTTACCACAGAGAACACAGAGGTTTTATCCGCCTGCCGCTACACGGCCCCACGCAAATGAACGCAAATGTTTAAAAACAAATTATCCACAGATGAACACAGATGAACACAGATATTTAGAAACTTAAAAACGCTTTCATCCGTGTTCATCTGCGTTTATCTGTGGACATCTGTCCTGTTCCTTGCTGGCTACGAAATTACTCAGACACAACATCATTCGCATCTGTTACTCCGCGCAGTCCTGCGCTTCGCCCTGCGGGCCGCACTGGCGTGCGTTCAAAATGTTCCTTACATTTTAGTGCGTTTTTTGCGGCTAAAACCTCTGTGTTCTCTGTGGCAATCATTTGAACTTTTACCCACTTGATGCGGTAAAGACCCTATTAAACTAATGACTGGTCCCCTCTAAATATCGTGTCTTGTTAAAAACATTATATTTACCGGAAGGTTTATTCATTGGCAGGCGTTTGATTTCTTCGAGTGTATCGGCATCGTAAACAACCACTGCGCCGTCCGGATCCCAGATGCTGAGCAGGGCGTATTTACCGTCGCGGGTGAATTCGACGTGCGCGGCAGTTTTTCCGGGGGCAGGGCGCAGGGTTTTGACGATTTCCAGCGTGTTTTTGTCGATGACGTGCACGGCGTCCTTGTTGGGGCCAAAGAATACATCAACCCACGCATAGCGTGAGTTTTTATGACTGCGCATGAAGAAGCCGGGGCCAAG
>DAOWLL010000412.1 GCA_030641945.1 Gammaproteobacteria bacterium
CCTCTAAAAACGCAAAGAACGCAAATAAAACTAAAAGGATGAGCACTTTTCGCGTTCTTTGCGTTTTTCGCGTACAAATAACATACTTTAAATCCGTGTTTATCTGCGTTCATCTGTGGACTGATATAGAAATCCAATACCACTTGTAGTCAGAAAGCAATACAAATGTTCGCGGCTAAAGTTGCTCCTATACTTTTTACTCGCGCATTTATCAGTAGTCGCGATGGGGGCTGATTAAATGACTCTTAGTTCAGGCACCACGATAGCGCGCTGAAAATCGTTTTCTGCATTTGCCAGTACTTCTTCACCATAATCACCGCACAGCATATGCAGGCCCTGGCGGTAGTATTCATGTGCCTGGCGGCTGTCTTCGAGATGGTCTTCCAGTAGTTGCGCCAGTTTGAGATAAGTGGCGGGCATTGGTTTTACTGACAGGCTGGCTTCAAGGTAAGTTCTTGCCTGGCCCCACATGTCTTTACTGGCGCACATTTTACCCAGGGCATATAGCAGGTGTTCATTGTGCTGGTGCTGCTGCAGCCAGCCTTCAACAATACCGATCTGTTGTTCACTGGCCATGACGTCAAGTTCGGAATAAAGCATCACGCTTGATTCAACCCAGTTATTGCACAGGTAATCACGTAATACCTGTTCGGCTTCGCCCGATGCATGCAGTTTGATCAATTCGACAGCATAGTACTCGACAACTTCCGGCATGGCTTTTATGTTGTGCGGCATGATTTCCCAGAGCTGTGTCAGTAGGTCGATATAGCATGTTTTGCCGCGCTCGCTCATCAGGCCGCACCATGTGTCAATTTCGAGTGATAGCAGCTTTTCACCCGTTATCGCACCGGCTTTTTTCACATCAGGCAGACATTCGCGAAGGCTTTCCCAGTCAGCGAGCTTGCGGTGGGTTTTAGCCAGCAGTTTCAAAACACAGGCATGCAGTGGAGAAAGTTGATTGAGGTGGTTAAGCGTTGCCAATGCCTGTTCTAACTGGTTATGGTCCAACTGCAGTTCAGCCTGCGTCAGGCCAATAGCTATATCGGCCCCGGGCGTGCTTTGCTGCGCACGTCGTAAGTATTCATCACGGCGCTCATGCGCACCCTGGTATTGTGCCGCGCGTGCCGCTGCCAGGTAGGATGACAGTGAATTTTCATTATGATCGATTTTTTGCAGCAGTATTTTTTCAGCTTTAGCATAACGGCCTTCTGACAATTCGATCAGGCCCTGCTCAAGTGAATGACGTGCTTTTTCTGTCAGCTGCTGGCTTCTTTTTTCACTGAATAGCCCAGTGAGTATTTTTAGCCGCCTGAGAGCATATGACAGCAATAGAAATGCAAACAGCACTCCCAGTACGACCACACCAACTTCCAGCAGGCTGGCTTCATAATTATATTCAGCAAAACTGACCTGCATCATACCGAGGTCGTTGTTGGTGTACATGGCATAACCGGTAACGATGACTGCTGATGATAAAAGGACAAAGAATATACGATTCATGATTTTTTGCTCATTTTAGCTGCTGCGTATTCTAAGGCATTCATACAGGCCTCGTCAGTAGCGTTATCCGCCACCAGTATATTACTGAAGCCCAGTGCTTTTGCCAGCAGAAAACCGCGTTCGCCAGGTACCACGAGAAAATGGCGGGTAAGACGGTCCTTGTCAGTCGCCAGGTCATACAGGTTTTGCAGTCCCTGGTTGCTGCTAACGGTAATAATATCTGTTTCCGCCAGGTATTGATCCAGCTGATTGGCCGATGGCGGCGGCGAACGCTGGTACATGTCGGCATAAAATACTTCGCCCCCCCTGGAGCGCAGCGTGTCCCCAAGCAATTCACGGCCGCCTTCGCCGCGAAAGATCACGATTTTTTTGCCGGCGATCAGCCCGGCCTGTAGCTCAGGGTGTTCAAGTAATGATTCGGTGTTATGTCCGTCAGGCACAATGTCGATATTCAGGCCCATTGTTTCCAGTGTATTGGCGGTACGGCTGCCTATTGCTGAAACCCTGGTATCGGCAGCAAGCGCGGTGAGATACTCAAGGGTTTTTTCAACAGCTGTGGGGCTGATAAAAATGGCGAGTGCAAATTGCGCAATATGGTCTCGTGCATACTCGCGGCTTTGAGAGTCTGCGGGCTCGGTAATTTCGATCAGGGCAAATTGCAGCGCTGTTCCACCTGCTTGTGCAATCGACTCGCAAAGACCAGAGGCGCGCTGCTTTGGTCGTGTTACCAGAACTCTCATATTGTGCAGCGGTCTGTGTGTCTGTTGCATGGCCATTTATGCCTGATAAGTTTGAAATGCTGCCAGCTATTCTATTTGAAAGCACGGTCCAGCCAAAATCAGGTTTTATATGAGAACTCTTTACGGCCTCGCCCTGATGTTTATCGCGTGTACCAGTACGAAGAAGAGCAAGCTGAAGCAGCCCAAATACCCGAATAAAACAGTTTTGAATCGCTGGAAAAAGGGGTCTTCAGCACATCAAGTGGGTAAAAATTCAAATGATTGCCACAGAGTCACAGAGAACACAGAGGTTTAATCCGCCTGCCGCTACACGGCCCCGCAAAAGACGCGAATGATGTTGTGTTAAAGATCTGCTATTCACGGTTGGATTAATTTTATAAGGCTATTGAACCGCTGGATGTCAGGAA
>DAOWLL010000045.1 GCA_030641945.1 Gammaproteobacteria bacterium
CTTTGCCGTGGATCCCATATCCTCTATGAGTGCAGTGGAAAACGCTGATCTAGCACCTATAGCACAAGAAGTTCAGCAAAAACTCAAAGCTGTAATAGACAATATCTAACCCAGCAAGGTATTTGGGGCCAGACCCACTGCTGTCCCACTGACGCGATAAAGGTGTTGTCGTTATTATTTACACAATCAGATTGAAATCGGATAAGTTTTAGAAACATTTCATTTATCTCCTTGAAAAATAACAAGAATATATCATGGGCACGATAACTGCATGATTACAGATGTTATGCAGGAAGAATCAATAACAGAACTGGACTTTGATGAGGCCATGGAGCTTGCCCGGACGGATCCCGAGGCATTTGAACTGTATCGCCAGTATGTCATCGAGGCATTGATTGCAAGGGCACCCGAGAGAAACCGTCAACATTTACGTCGTTTACAATGGCGCATCGACCAGGAGCGGAAACGTGCCCCCAATCCCACTGCCGCATGTGTGAAGCTTTACCGGATGATGTGGGATTCTTTTGCCGGTGAGTGTGGCCTGATCGATACCATTCGTTATGGCAACCACTCACCACACAGCAACAAGCCGTCTAAGGCAGAGGTCGTCCCATTCTCCAAAGCAGTTACAACCGAGAATTCTTCCGAGTCATAAATGCCCAGAATGTTCTGATATTCATCAGAGCTTTCACGCTGACCCAAAATATTGAGGATTAGACCTGGTAAAGGCGACTGAACCCTTTAATCCTACACAACAAAAAGGCCGCACACGGCGGCCTTTTTGAAATGCAGCGGTTATTTCATTTACGGTGTCGTAATGATAATGACACCGGGCTTGATATTACCAGGCGGTGGGAACGTGGTCAGGATACCGATCACTTCGGCGTTAACACCATCACCCAGGGCATTGATATCCAGCGTATTGCCGGTACTGTCATAAATTCCCGGCAAACTGGCTGGTGTAACAGCATAGGTATTGCCTGCCTGTGTACCTGCTGTGACTGTGAAATTTATAGAATCGCTTAACACAGCCCCGGATAGCGTACCTGTATAGGTGTTCAAACGAGAGCTGACCTGAAGCACATGCAGCGCACTGATAGCATCTGTATTGACATCGAGATGACCGAGCACCTGCACCTCGGTATTTTCAGCAATATCGCCAATGCCGACGGCATCAAGATTGCTGTTCATCACCACGGTTTCCGCGCCGGCATTCACCTGCACGCAATCTGACAGCAGGTCCGGATCACACAACTGGAATGAGTCAGCCAGCCTATTCCGCACAACACCCTGCTCGTTCATCAGTACTGGCGCCGCTGGTGTCGTGCTGTCAGGCGTATCCGTCGGTACGCTGTCGACATCGACAGTAGCATCCGGGTCGAAGACAGGATCACCCGTTGTCGGATCGGTACCCAGCGATTTATCAGCATCCAGGTCCAGCTTGACGATGAGATTGCGAAGACGATCGACTGCGAACTGTGTACGGGCATTGAGATCGACAAAATTCGATTCCAGTCTCGGAATCACGCGCTCGGTAATAACGCCATACTGATCCCGCTTGACCAGTTCAACGTCTCTGATCCTGAAACGAACCTTGCTGTAGGTACCGACAGGCGCTTTAGATTTTGACAGCCTGCGGAACGTATTGCGCAAATCCAGCAGGTTGATCCTTGCCGGCCTCTTCATTAAATGCGCATGCGGTCCCTCACCAATCAGTGTGACCGATTCAGCGACCACATTAACCTCGTCATAATAAGACGTTGGAGCATCTGTGATCAGCAGAGTGACAGCACCTGTGTCTACACCGGCGTTAGTATCGCCAGTGTCTGATGAGTTGCAGGCTGTTATAAACGCAGCAGTGAGGAGTAATAATATATATGAGCGAAACAATCTGAATATACTGGGGGACATTGGGGACTCCTTCCTAGGAAATGATATACAACACAAGGAGACTAGTAGACAAATCGGGAATGTGAACGACCGTTTGTCTGATTAGCAGTGCGGTCTATCAATGCAAAACTCAGGCTGCCGGAGAACGCCGCTCTGGAGCCGTTTCCCAGGTTTCGCACCGCCGTTTATATTTATAAAGAGTCTCGTTACAGATAAAGATAAGGCTAATTAGCTGATAAGCGGCATAATGCTTCCTCCTTAAAGCGGTGATTTCATCCTTAAAATAAGGCATTTAAGCTACTGGAACGGCGTTATATTAAACAATTGTATTGGTTATTCAACAGGTTGCGTTGGTCCGACCCGTATAATCGGTATATTCTAAAACTGTTCGATCCCAGATCGATCGCGGCAACCAGTTCGGGTGGCTTCCTGAAGTATTTCGAGAAACCTGGCATGTCGAACCCACTTTATATGTTGTCGATTTTCTCGATCCGTTTTATACCGCTGCGATTCAGAACGATACGAAAACGTTTGTATTGCTCGCCATGCGAGGTTACATATTTGATCACCAGATTGATGTGGTAGACCTTGCTGGCCTTCGCCTTGCGATAACCATCACCGTCCAGAATGAAAAGCGGCTTTTTCGGATTGTCCATCTTGCGGACAAACCTTGCCATATTTACCCGCCAGATATCCGTAAGCCCGTCTACCGGAACACTGTGATATACCTGCTCGAAGTTGCGGGAAAATATTTTCAGGGTTTTTCTGTAAAGAATTACTTTCTCGCCCAACTGCTCATTGTTAATCCGGGTGAGTGGATCCCGATTTCTAAGACTGTGTATTTCCGGTTGCAGGGCGGCTTCAGAAATAAACTGGAAACTCTCCCGGCTGAAACCCAGCCGGCTACCTCCGGAACCACCATAGATATGGATCTTCTGGTCAAAGTAGCGACCCTGCACTTTCTTGTTAATATACATGCGGATCAGCTCCTTGATGCGGTCCTTGAACATATAGCTGACAACCAGGGCAACAAAAAAGGCCATTGTAAAATTTCCGTATTTTTGCTGAGTAAGGAACGCTACTGCTGTCGCAAACACCATAGCCACGCCTGCTGCCATGGTGTAAATAACCTGTTCAGTGACCCTGCCCTCGGGACGGACCCTCGTATTAAGGAACAGGATACTTTCCATCATCCTCTTGAGGACGCCGCGGCGATAAATAAACTCTTCATTGTTTGAACCGGCAATGGCCACGGACGGATAACTCTTTTCGGTTCGATATCTTTCTTCTTCTCTTATTAGTCCGAGCAGCGCCCCCCTGTAACCACAAGTATTATCGTCTCCATGTTTTCTGCTCTTCTCCAGGATGTCGAATGTATATTGCGCAATGAAAATACTGCTATATTCATCGGCTAACGCGTAGATGGAACGAACCCTTCCATCCATCGACGGCTGGCCAACAATCTTATCGAGCTTTCTGAAGCGGTGAAGTATCTTGACGATATTGGTATGGTAATACTCGATCAGATGTTCGGCGTCTGCAGGCGTTTCCGCCATCTCGACCTGGGCAATATAGTCCTTAATGGAATATTTCACGATACAACAGAACAACCTGATCTGATTTTCACAGTCCTGCACACTTGCACCCGTCTTTTGTTTCGTCAGATCCTTCAGACTTTTCTCCAGCACATCGAAAGTGCTGCTATCGACAGAGGCAATGTCACTTAGCATGACAATCGGTATCTTGAACCGGATGTAGGTCTGCGTATCCCTGTAGAACAGATATTTCGGATAGGTCTCACGGCTGACATCGAGACTGTTCGGGACGAACGCATAAGTCTCAATCGTGTAGGTAGTATGTTTCCGGTCACGCTCAAGCTTGTAGTCATACTTGATCTCGACCTGAAACCTGCCAGATGCCCTAATGCTTTCTTCTATCATTATTTTACCCGGGGTGGATCAGGACTCATACGATACCTAATTCGGGGTCAGGTCTTTCATTGTGCATAATACTTACCATTAATTATTCGACAGACGCTTGTATAGTGTAAGCGCATTCTGGCGCATTCTGGCGCATTCTGGGGACAGTATACTTATTTATTGAGCGATGAAATAAGTATACTGTCCCCAGATATCCCTTTAATTCTTGTTAAGCTAAACAGAAAAATCAAATAAAAGGAGAACCAAATGAGCCTCGTCGTCAAAACTAATATCGTATTATTGCTAACGGCTCTGTTTTTAGCGGGCTGCTCCAGTACTCCCGAACCGCAGGAAGATCCGTACAATCAGGCTGATTCGCAGAGATCAAGAGCAAAGCAAACGCAGGATGAACTGTCTTCAGAAACATCCAGGGAGAAATAATTCTGTTAGATCAAAAGGGTCGCCCATCAATGTAAAGGTGTCGGAGTGATTAAAATCAAATCACTCAGATCCCTTTTCCCTCTTTAATTTCCAGCCAATTCGGCGGCGACGTTTACCAGGCCTCGGGTGACCCGCGCCAGGCTCTGGTAATCAAGCTTTTCCGGCGTATCCGTCGCCTCGTGGTAGTGCTGGTAACGAAACAACGCCGTGTCCGTAATCATGATAGCCGGGTAGCCGGCCTGCCAGAAGGACGAGTGGTCAGACCAGCCAACTCCCCTGATCCAGCCCGGGGCCGCCACACCTTCCGAGGGAAACGCGGTCGATGCACGGAATGCCCCGAGGGACTGCCGGACCAGGCGCCAGGAAGACAGATTGCCAACGAAGCCGATGAAATTCCCGGTATCGGGATAAAAGTAACTGAACGGAAAGGGATAATGCTGGCTAGCGGGTAGATCGGTGAAATAGCCTATCGTCTCCAGCGAGATCATCGCCTTGATCTGCTCGCCGCGCGCACGCGAGCGCTCAGCATACACCCGACTTCCCATCTCTTCACTGTTGGAGAACGGCTGCTCTTCATTGACAAAGGCTACCAGGCGCAGCGTGCGTGGAGAGGTTCTGCCGGCCAGCATGCGTGCGATCTCCAGCAAGGCGGCGACACCGGATGCGTTGTCGTTGGCCCCTGGTCCACCGGCGACCGAATCATAATGTGCACCCAGAACTATGATCTCCTGTGGCGCAGTATTACCCGGCAACTCGACCTCGAGGTTTTGCACCGTCAAGCCCTGGCTATCAAAGGACTGAACACCCACCTGGTAGCCCAGCTCTTCCAGGGTATTGCGAATATACAAAGCGGCCGCTTCCAGCGCCTCGGCGTGCCAGACATTGCGCTCGCCAATCTGCTGCGCCAGCATGTCGACATGACGTCTCAGGTTATCATGGATCAGTTGCTCTTCAGCGGACAGGGGCGGCACCGGGTCCGACCAGGATTTACCGGGCATGAAAATCATGTACCATCCTCCCGCAGTAATGATCACCAGTAAGGCACCCCAGCGAAGTGCCCGTGCAATCCTTTGGCCATGCCCCCTGTGGGCCGCTGAGCGGTTAGTAGTGTTCATGTTGTTTTAGAAAAAAAGAGAAAACCAGGAAGCATACTTGCGCATTCTGGGGGCAGTATACTTATTTATTGAGCGATGAAATAAGCATACCTTCCCCGGTTAGCCTAAAAATAAATCTGACCCCATTAATTATTTTCCGACTCGTATATTCGCCGTATATTGTTTTGATTGTTTTCTTCAAGCCTGCAATAAATCCACACGAATTGGCATTAAAAAGTGCGCACCATCGTCACCGATGTGTTGTTCAAAACGTTTTTTGACCAGCATATATAAATCATCATCAAGCGCGTGATTGCTATGCGTGGCTTTAATTGTGTTGTTTTCAAACTCATCAAAACTTTCAAACTTCATCGGCGAATTAAAAAACGTTTCTTCAACCAGGCTAAACACACCCTCATCAATCGCATTTTTTATCGCGGTAAATGCAGCTTCGCGCACTTTTTGCTCGTCGTGAAATAATCGCAGAATATCATTAAACTCACCAGCGAAGACTGGTTCGGATATATAAACCAGACCATCCGGTTTCAATACCCGATTAATTTCCCGCATTGATGTTTCCATTAGCTCTATTGGCACATGATGCAGAGACTTGAACATAAACACCACATCAACCGATTCATCTTCCAGCGGGATTTCCTGTGCACCAGACAGGCCAAATGTCACATTGGGTAAATCCGTAATCTGCAGATTTTTTTCATGCGCAATTTCATCAACTTCCAATGCTGTAATTTTTCTATTTGTACCTGATGTTGCAATGTTGCGGGTGACTTCAGCACTACCGCAGCCTAGTTCCAGAATATGTTTGTTATCGAGTGATAACAGGCGATTGTATATCTCGGATTCAGGGCAGTTAACATCTATTCGTTCTTCTGCTATTTTCATTGAATAACCTTTTTCTTTCGTTAGTTGCGCTAACTATATTGCTGATTTTAGACGGCGTCTCCCCTTTTATTCCAAAGATCCTCTATTATTCTATCGTTTATAATCTGCATAGCGCCTTTCTGCCAGATGAATAAGGACTGATTCCAGTTGACTACACTGCCCGTCCAGCTGCATAAAAACCTGACGATAAATGTACCGGCAAAAAAGGTTTTTGACTTTTGGGCCGACTTCCGCAATTTCCAGGAATTTATCCCTGTAATCGACAGTATTGAAATACTCGATGACAAACAGTCACGATGGGTGATCCATGCGCCATTGGGACACAAGGTCACGTTCCAATCACTTATCACCACTTTTGAACCAGGCAGCCGCCTGATCTGGGAATCCAGCCATGCCGATGGCCATGCAACAGGTGACCTGAAGCTCACCGAGCAGGGTGAAACTACACGCGTCGATTTAGACTACGAATACTGCCTGCGCAGTAACTGGATGCAGAATATTGCGCGCCTTGTTAGCCATTCTGGATTTCCTTCCCTTGCTTTTGATCATGGTCTTGCACGTATAAAAGAGAAGATTGAAAAAGATAAGTTATAACAGCAAAGGCGCAAGGCTAAGAAAATCACATTCTGGGGACAGTACACTTATTTATTGAGCGATGAAATAAGCATACTTTCCCCGGTAAGCCCAAAAATAAATCTGTCCCCTTTTACCATCATTAGCCGGTTAACAGGTCAGGTGCAGTGCAGCAACAATGCGTGCATATTCTTTCTGCAACTGATTAAATTCAGTAACAGCATCGCGTGTTTTTGCTTGAAGAACCTTGATGCCCCGCTCTTCAAGGTATTGTTTTGTTTCATCCGGAACTTGCATACGACCATAATAACCGGTGCCAATAATCAGCATGTCAGGCTTTGCATTCACAATATCATCGAGATCTTCAATCTGCAGATTATGACCCTCCTTGCGCCACCAGGAGTCGATGACCTGCTCCGGTGCAACGATCACGTCGGAAGTGTAGGTCTTGTCCGCAATGGCTATTCTGCCAAATTCATACTCTGAGATTCGCATGGCTGTCATTACTTTTGGCCTACAGGCATCAGCAGCAGGGGTTGTAAATCAGCGGGTAATCGCAACACTCTGGCGACCTCATCATCATTAAAGGCACCGACAACGACCGTAGCCAACCCAAAGGATTCTGACTGCAGAAAGAGATTCTGTGCGGCATGGCCCACTTCGATATGCACATAACGCTTGCCTCTTTTGCCGTATTTCCTGGTCGTGCGTTCATAGTCGGCAGTAAATACAATAACTGCCGAGGCATGTTTTATCCAGCCTTGTGACAACGCTGCTCGAGCCAATGCATCGCGTAGATCACCATCACTCGTTTTCATGAGTTGATGATGCCTGGGATCATAGTGATACACCCCTTGCGCCAGGCCTTCTATACGACCTGTGACAACATATAGTTCAAGTGGATACAAAGCCCCCGCCGAAGGTGCGGCGCGTAAGCCCTGCAAATGGGTAATACCCTGTGCTGCCCATAACAATTGGCCGATTTCGGCTAATTCTAGTGCGGTAGCTTGATAGTCTCTTATAGAACGGCGTTGTGCTAATAGCTGTTCGAGTGAGGTTGAGCCAGTAACAGAAGGCTCAGGCAATGCTACGTTTTCACTCGGTTGTGCCATAACTCCTCCAGGTATGAGACAGAATAGCAGTAGCAGTATATATGACCGTAGGAACATCCTATTTAACCTTGGAAAATTAAATCACTTCGACCCACTGCTGTCCCATTAATTATTGGCCGGGTAAAAAATACCGATTCGCACGAGGCATGAAGCTTCCTCCTTAGAGCTGTGTTTTCATCCATAAAATGAGGCTTTTAAGCCTCTTGTTTGAAGTGTTGTGCCTAACATACCGCCTTGTTTGCCTAAGGAACCTCTGATCAAGTCGTGAACTCGTATCTTGCGCCCAAAATGTCCGGTATCAGCGTTGCAAATCTTCGCAATAGCTAGCTATTACGTGCGATTCGCGCCTTGATACCAAACATTTTGAATCGCAATCTACTTCGTCCAGACTTAATCAGAGGTTCCCTAAGTTTTCCAGAGTATGACGGTATTGCATATCGGGGACATGCCTTACATTTTGCATTTAAAGAATGTAAATTGTAAGGCCTGACCCTCAAGCCGTGTAAGGCCTGACCCCCAAGCCGCTTGTTATTCAATAGGTTATGTTGGTCCGACCCGTATAGCCGCCCTTGATTGCTCTCTGCCCCCACTTATTGAAAAATAAATCCCCTTTTTCTCTCATTTCAGATCAGGACCTGGCGAAATGATATTTCGGTCAAGTAATGTAGCCTGGATGAAACGAAGTGCAATCCGGGGTTTTTTATTATCACAAGCGCATCCCTGATTACGCGTTACTCCATCCAGCGAACAAAGGGACCGAGTTGAATGGCACTTACTTAAGCCAAAAAATGCACATTATCTTAGTAAATTCGTCATTGCGAGGTACGAAGCAATCTCTGGC
>DAOWLL010000515.1 GCA_030641945.1 Gammaproteobacteria bacterium
ACTCGTTTTACTCGCTCAGGACAGGCTCCGCGCGGCAATCTATTAGCGTCTGGTGCCTATCTGCCAGAGATTGCTTCGTACCTCGCAATGACGAATTTACTAAGATAATGTGCATTTTTTGGCTTAAGTAAGTGCCATTCGATCCTGACCCCTTTAATTACTTAAATTATCACCGTTCATTAATATCGACATAATCACGCATGGTGGGGCCTGTGTATAACTGCCGGGGTCGTCCGATACGCTGGTTGTCCTCGCTTATCATCTCCATCCATTGAGCCACCCAGCCGACCGTACGGGCGATGGCAAACATAACCGTGAACATATTGGTGGGAATGCCAATTGCCTTGTAGATAAGGCCGGAATAGAAATCGACATTGGGATAAAGTTTTCGCTCGATAAAATACTCGTCATTCAGTGCAATCTCTTCAAGTTTCAGTGCCAGCTCAAACGTGGGATCGTTTTCATCACCAAGCTTTGCCAGCACCTCATGACACATCTTGCGAATAATGCGTGCACGCGGATCATAGTTTTTATAAACGCGGTGTCCAAAACCTATAAGGCGAAATGCATCGTTTTTATCCTTGGCGCGTGCCAGGAATTTAGGGATGTTGTTGACGTCACCAATCTCATTCAGCATGTTCAGCACGGCTTCATTGGCGCCGCCATGTGCGGGACCCCATAAAGCCGTGATGCCTGAGGATATACATGCAAACGGATTGGCGAGAGAGCTACCAGCCAGGCGCACAGTTGAGGTGCTGGCATTCTGCTCGTGATCGACGTGCAATATAAAAATCAGGTCAAGCGCCTTTTCTGCAACCGGATCTATCTGATAGGGCTCACACGGCACGGAGAACATCATATTCAGCAGATTGCCTGTATAACTCAGGGAGTTGTCAGGATACACCTGGGGCTCGCCGATAGAATGTTTGTAACTGGCTGCTGCGATCGTTGGCATTTTTGCAATCAGCCGGTGACCGGCGATTTTCCGGTGGTCAGAATTATGGATGTCGGTTGAATCGTGGTAAAAAGCCGATAGTGATCCCACCACACCGACCATGGTGGCCATCGGATGTGCATCATGATAGAAGCCGCCGAAAAGTCTTTTCAATGACTCATTCAGCATGCTGTGCCGAACAATAATATTGTTGAAGCTCTCCAGTTGATTCTTACCAGGCAACTCACCGTACAGCATCAAATGTGCAACCTCGAGAAAGCTGCTATGCTCTGCCAGCTGTTCGATAGGGTAGCCGCGGTACAGAAGCTCTCCCTTCGCGCCGTCCAGATACGTCAACGCGCTTTGACAACTGGCCGTTGATAGAAAACCCGGGTCGAATGTGAAATAGCCCATTTCCCGAAAAAAACGTCCAATGTCCACTGCTTGTGGGCCAATCGTTGATTGCTTCACGGGCAGCTCAATCTGTTTGCCGGTTTTATTATCGGTAATAGTAACGGTGTGTTCGCTCATCTTGATATTCCCTTTAAACAGTTGTTGTAGGGTTGATACAGCTTACTTGTTTTGGAACTCTAGCTGAATAATTAGTTCGATTCTCCACTAAAGCTGGATGAAACTGCTATAGCTGTTAAAATTATTCATTATCATCCGATTCCGCAATCTTGATCTTTTTCCACTCGCGGTGTTTATTAATGATATCAACCACCTCATCAGGATCATCCGTCATATAAAGCAGATCCAGATCACTGCTAACGATGGTCTCGTTTTTTATCATCGTGTTTTTTATCCATAAATAAAGATCTTGCCAGTACTCACTACCAAACAGAATCAATGGTAGCGGATAGATTTTTTCCGTTTGCATCAGCGTCAGGGCTTCAAAAAATTCATCCAGAGTGCCGAATCCACCAGGCATACATATATACCCCATCGAATGTTTGACGAACATAACCTTGCGCGCAAAGAAATATCGAAACTCAAGTTTTAAATTCTGGTAATCATTAGCAAGTTGTTCATGAGGCAACTGAATATTGAGGCCAACCGATTTGCCTCCAGCTTCGGCTGCACCCTTGTTGGCTGCTTCCATAATGCCGCCGCCACCGCCGGTGATAA
>DAOWLL010000073.1 GCA_030641945.1 Gammaproteobacteria bacterium
CTATATAGGAAAGGCTATAAATATTTACTCTCGCAAAGGCGCAGAGATATGATTGATGGTGTTTCCGGTCTAATGGCCTAACGCCTGCAACGCTTCGCTTATGCAGGCCTACATGATTTTCCCTTCTGTGAAATGAGCTGCTCCTCCTCTGCGCCTCTGCGGTTAAAACCATATTATGGGTTATCACATTCACCTGGCCATCAACCAGTAAATATTACTCGGAGCTTGCCCGTTTATGCAGGTTGACGATGTTAACGCATGGCAGCTCTGTTAACGGACGGGAGATATAATTTCCCTGCACCTTGTCAACGCCACATATCTTCAGCAGTCGTATAACTTCGGGACTTTCAACATATTCTGCAACGGTATAGCGTCCGAGTGAATGCGCGACATCATTCATTGCGGTCACGATCGCACGGTCAGTAGCACCGCGCGCCATATTTTTCACGAACTGGCCATCGATCTTGACCAGGCTTGTTGGCAGGTTCTTGAGCTGCGCAAACGAGCAGAATCCTGAACCGAAATCATCCAGTGAGAAACAGCATCCTATTGCACACAGGTCACGAATAAAGCGATTCGCCTGCTCCATGTTTGCGATTGCACTGGTCTCAGTGATCTCGAACACGATTGAGCTCGGTGGTACATTATATTTTTGTATCAGCTTGATAATATTACTCTGTGCATCATCATCATCAAGCGAATGCCCTGAAAGGTTGATTGACAATGTCACCTTGCCTGTTGGGTTGTCGCTGGCTGCCACCTGCTTCAGCGCATTTTCGACTACCCACATGTCAAGCTCCACCAGCAAATTGAAGCGTTCTGCAGTTGGCATGAACGAGCTCGGGTAATATAGCTCGCCACCTTCACCGCGCATACGTACCAGCACCTCGTAATGGAATGCACCATCATTGTCACTCAAATGCGACTGCCAGATAGCACCATCCTGTGCCGGTAGATTGTTCAGGTTGATATCTGCCATCGACACAATCGGTTGATAGTGCAATACGAAATTATCATTATCCAGTGCAGCACGAATGCGCGATGACCAGCCCAGCTCGGTACCCATCGCATTACGTTCATCACTGCTCTGATCATACAGATGAGACTGGTTTCTGCCCATGCGCTTGGCAATATGACAGGCAATATCTGCGTTCGCCAGCAGGTCTCCTGCAGTCATGTTCTCGTCATCCATCATGGCGACACCGAAACTGGCATGCACATGATAGTTTTGCTGGACGCCATTAACACTTATATTATTCAGCGCCGACCTGTATTCGTTTGCCAGCTTGACTGCCAGCGCAGGGTCAACATTCTTCAGTAGAATAGCAAACTCGTCACCGCCGATACGCGCTATGACATCACTTCTGCGCAAGATCTTGGACAATACACGGCTGATCTCCAACAGCATTCTGTCACCGGTTTCATGCCCTGCCGTGTCATTAACATATTTAAAACGATCAAGATCAATATAAACCATCGCAATCATGATGCCAGTACGCTGTGAATCCTTGATCTCTTTCTCAAGATTGGATTCAAAATAGCGCCGGTTATATAAATCAGTCAGGTGATCATGTGTTGCCTGCCAGCGCAGTTTTTCTTCCAGCAACTTCTGATTGGAAATATCCCTGAAAGCAATAACGGAACCATCCTGTTTGCCATGAAGCTTTAATGGAGAAACGGTGCATTCAACTGGAATCGACTTGCCTGAATGATGTTTGAATTTTGTTTCCCAGCAACGCAGTTTGGCATCTTTTCCATATGCATCACGCAACTGGTCGTTGCTATAGCTGCCATCATCCGTGTAATGCAATGCATTTAAAGCAGATACACCGAGTAAGGAATCATCATTTTCGGCACCCAATACGTTTAATGTTGCATGATTGACAAAAGTAAGCTGACCGTCATTATCAACCCCGTACACACCTTCACCAACAGACTCAAGAATAGCCTGCAGACGCTCGCGCTGCTGTTCAATAGAATTCTGCACTTCGATAAAACGGCGCATAGCAGACAATCTCGCCAGGAACAGTTCTTCCGCCTCGTTTTTAAACATGCATTCGACTGCACCAGCCTGCAGGCAGTCGCGAATGACCGAATCCAGATAAGTACCTGTTATCACAGCTGTGCGGATATTTTCAGTACGTTCATCATCACGCAGTTTCTGACAGAGTACATAACCGTTTTCATCGGGCATGAAGTAATCAACGATCGCTATATCGAATGGTTGATCGACTGGTTGATTGATTGCAATATCGTAAGCCTGTTTTACGGATTCGGCTGATTCTACCTGATAGCCGTTTCTCTCCAGCAGTCGCTTGTAATAGGTGCGAATACTTTTCGAGTCATCGACAAACAACACCCGTGTGTGTTTATCGCTTTTAAATGTCTGGCGCCATTCCTCAACCTGCTCCGACCCTGGTGAAAGCAAGGTATGCAATGAGGTGCTAACTTCCTGATAATTTTCCCAGGGCACTAATGCGGTTTTCTTGCGCGTACTCATCCAGTTCAGCAGCTCGACTTCGGCATCGTTAGAAAGAAGTATTACCGGCATTTCACTGTAAGGCTCCCTGTCCAGCAGTACCAGCAGTTGAGTGGACTCATCAAAATGTTCGTAATTTGGCCAGCCCACAATAACGCCATCCAGGTTCAGCGTCACATTCTGCAGTGCATCGATGGCTGACATAAAAGAATCGACGGCGAGCAGTTCAAAACCCTGCTTTTGTAAAAGTTTGCCCAGGATGTAGCGCAATGTGGCTGATTCTTCGACCAGAAGAATGCGCTGTTTTGTATTTGTATCAGGCATTGAATGTGACCTCCAGGGGTTACTCACCCGCAAGCTATTCAGCTGTCTTAGACATACGGGAAATACGGCAGAACACTCGGGATTAGGTCACATTTAGGACACGCCACGACAACTGTGGCGATTAACGTTTATATAGTCAGAAAACCATTGATTTACCAGCGATTCAGGCAATATTCGCCTGATATGCGGGCGTCTTCAAGACTTTTATATACTTTGTCGTAGACCTCGGTAATCGGCTTATCGACGCTGAAGACAAATATATTGGAGTCTGCATTTGCGTATGAATATGAGACACACAGGATGAACAAAACACTTCGTATCAGTCCTTTCACGCCAGATTTCTCCTGATATGCTTGATTACACATAGGCTGGTACAATACCGCATTCGTAATTGATTGTGGAGCACACCGTGTCCAGCAATGGGTTTTTTTCAGCTATTCGCATGCGCCGCATGCGGCGTGATGAATTTTCTCGCCGCCTGATGCGGGAAAATCATCTTAATGTTGATGATCTTATCTATCCGATGTTCGTCATAGAGGGTGAGAATCAGCGCGAAGCAATACCGTCCATGCCAGGCATCGAGCGTGTCAGCATTGACCAGCTGCTGATTGAAGCAGGCCAATGCGTGCAACTTGGCATACCCGCAATCGCCTTGTTCCCGGTGGCCGGTGATACCAAAAAATCAGACGATGCCGCAGAAGCCTATAATCCGCATGGGCTTGCGCAGCGCGCCGTGAGGGCACTTAAACAAAACTATCCTGATCTTGGCGTCATCACCGACGTTGCACTGGACCCCTTCACTTCACACGGCCAGGATGGACTGATCGATGACAGCGGCTATGTACTCAATGACGAGACTGTCGATGTACTGGTCAAACAGGCTCTGTCACATGCCGAGGCCGGCGCCGACGTTGTAGCCCCTTCCGACATGATGGACGGCCGTATCGGCGCTATCAGGGAGGCCCTGGAAGCGGATGGCTTTATCCACACACGCATCCTCGCCTACTCTGCCAAATATGCCTCCAGTTTTTATGGTCCGTTCCGCGATGCTGTCGGTTCCGCTGCCAACCTTGGCGCCGGCAACAAGTACAGCTACCAGATGGATCCGGCCAACTCCGATGAAGCACTGCGTGAAGTCGAGCTGGATATCAGCGAGGGCGCCGACATGTTCATGGTGAAACCCGGCATGCCCTATCTTGATATCGTTCGCAGGGTAAAAGACACTTTTGAAGTACCGACCTACGTCTATCATGTCAGTGGTGAATACGCGATGCTAAAGGCCGCCGCACAAAATGGCTGGCTGGATGAAAAAGCCACAGTGCTTGAATCACTGCTTTCATTCAAACGTGCCGGTGCCGACGGCATACTTACCTACTATGCAAAAACTGTGGCTGAGTGGCTCAACAGTTAATTCACTGAGCCGCCAGATGTCAGACACAATCGACCGCTACGCGGTTTTCGGCAACCCGATTGAGCATAGCAAATCACCTTTCATTCACGCCCGCTTTGCTGAGCAAACAGGGCAGCAGCTAATATACACGGCCGAACTGGTTGAACTTGGTGATTTCGATAATGCAGTAGCCCACTTTGCAGAAAGCAATGGCCGAGGGCTCAACATAACCGTGCCGTTCAAACAGGATGCCTGGCAGTTGGCAACACAGCGCAGTGAACGGGCCGAACGCGCGGGCGCCGTGAACACCCTGGTTATTCGTGGTACAGGGGATTATTTTGGTGATAATACCGATGGTACCGGATTGGCCCGCGACCTTATCAAGAATTACAGGCTGCAACTCGAAGACAAAAACATTCTTATTGTCGGTGCCGGCGGTGCGGTGCGCGGCGTCATCGAACCCCTGCTCAGCAGCAAACCTGCCTCATTAACAATTGCAAATCGAACTAGAGAAAAAGCACTGCAGCTTGCTGAAGATTTTTCTGAGCTCGGTAATATCAAGGGCTGTGGTCTCGATGAATTTGGTAGTGACAGTTACGACATCATCATTAATGGAACTTCAGCAAGCCTCAGTGGCAAAATGCCATCACTGCCTGCGACACTGATAAATGAAAATACATTTTGCTATGACATGATGTATGCAGCTGAACCAACACCGTTCATGCACTGGGCACGACAACATGGTGCAAAACAAGTCGTTGACGGAAAAGGCATGCTGGTGGAACAGGCTGCGGAGTCATTTCGACTCTGGAGAGGCTGCCAACCTGAAACGGCAGCTGTAATCGAAGCCCTGCGCAATCTTTAATAGCTAATGTGTAAAGCCCGCTAGCTGCTAGCTGACCTTGATCTGAGAACCGTCAAGCAATGCATTTAACTGTTCAAACGATAACGGCTCGCTGATAATAAAACCCTGGGCTGTATCACAACCAAGCAATGCAAGACGCTGCAGTGTCTCATTACTTTCAACACCTTCTGCCACCACTGACAAGCCGAGATTGTGCGCAAGCTCGATAGTTGAATGCACTATTACTTCATCATTCTGAGACTGCTCCATGTCTTTAATGAATGACCGATCAATTTTCAATTCACTGACAGGAAGTCTTTTCAACCGGCTTAATGAAGAGTAACCCGTACCAAAGTCATCGATTGATAATGTAATCCCCAGGTAGCATATATACTCCAGCACCTCGAACAAGCGGTCATACTCTGACAGAAACAGGTTCTCGGTGATTTCAAAGACCAGTAGTTCGCCATACTCCCTTGAGCCGATCAACGATTCCAGGCTAGCCATGAATTCAGGATTAAGTAAATCCGTTACTGATATATTGACTGATACCTTAAGCGTGTGGCCACTGTCTCTCCATTCAATCGCGTTCTTGAGTGAAGTCTCGATTGCCCATGCCGTGTACTTTTCGATCAGACCTATCTGTTCCAGTTCATTGATGTACACATCCGGATTGACCAGACCATAACGTGAATGTACCCAGCGTCCCAGCGCCTCCACAGCAATAATCTCGTTAGTTTTGAGATCAATCTGCGGTTGATAATAGAGTTCAAACTCTCCATTTGACAGTGCCTTGCGCAAATCCGTCACCATCGTCAGGTGACCCAGTGGCGAATGATCATCTGCAGGCTCGTAAAGCATAATACCCTGCTTTGATTTTTTCGCACTGTACATTGCCGAATCAGCTCGACTGAGCATGTCCGTAACATTCTCGCCGTGCTCGGGAAAAACCGTAATACCGATACTTGCGCCAACGGTAATGGTTGAACCATGTATATTGAATGGCTTTTCAAGCGCCCTGAGCAAAGCATTTGCTCTATCTGTAACTGCTTTCTTGTTACCATCCGGCAATATCATTGCAAACTCGTCGCCACCGAGGCGCGCAAATGTGTCGTTGGGATATACATATTGCTGCAGCAACAAAGCAATTTCTTTTAACAGCTCATCGCCCTTGTCGTGGCCGAGGGCATCATTGATATCCTTGAAGCGATCAAGGTCGATCAATAACAGGGCCAGTTCGCTGTTGCTGGATTCGGCGAGCGAAATACCCCGAGAGAGCCTGTCGCTGAACAGTGATCGATTCGGCAGCGAAGTTAACGGCTCATAAAGCGCATGAAACTCAAGCTCCCTGTTACTCTCGACCAACTGCTTGTTTATTATTTTCAGGCGCCGGCGGTAGTCTTCGTTCAACTTGCTGGTTTCTTCCATTTGCTTCACAGCCATCGCATTTTCTATCGCGATGGAAACGATACCGGCGAACATGGTCAGCAGGTTCAGGTCCCTGCGGGTAAATTCATGGTTGCCGATCTTGTTGATGGCAGAGATGCCGCCCAGAAAATGTTTTTTACCCTGCAGCGGTACCAGTATCAGCGTACCGGCCGCCTGCTCCCAGCGATTGCGTTCCTCTTCACTGAGCTCATCGAGTACGCCCCGCCACCATACTTTCTTGTGTTTCCATACCCAGCCGCATACCCCAAAATCCAGCGGCAATGAGGCACCGACGATTTCACTGGTATTAGCACCTGCGCCTGCCCGGTAAGTATAGGTTTCGCAATTTTCATCAAGGATAGGAATCAGCAGCGTTTCAGCCCTGACCAGCTCACGCGCACGTTCAGCAACGATCTGGAATACCCTGTCCAGATCCAGCTCACTGCCGATTTCGGTAAATGTTTGCTGTAGCAGATTAATTTCCGCCTCACGATGCAGCAGACTTTCTTGCAGGTCGCTGACATTTGAATTATTGTTTTTTTTATCAGGCACTTATTTTGCACCGGAGCCGAAGAGGAGGTTACCCCGAGTGTAGTACAGATGCCTGACAAGACCATGAAGATCCGACAGAATACATCCTCCATAGAGAAACTAATGGCGTTATTGCCGGGTATACGAGCTTAGCCCGCATTTCTCACCAGGCCGCTGAAAAATCCGGATAACATTATGATGATAAAACCCGAAGCTCGATTTCAATCAAATACAGTCTGTTTGGCGGGACGCTATTTCGTTCCATGCACATCTGTAGCGCTCCTGAGCGCGCATCTTCCCTCAAACCATAGCTATTGCTATGCTTTTCAGTCCAGACGTGCACTCAGAAACACTAC
>DAOWLL010000232.1 GCA_030641945.1 Gammaproteobacteria bacterium
CAACGAATGCGTTCATTGCATCAATGCGATATTCAATACCCCAGGGTGGCGACCAGCCGCCAAGTTCATAGCTGATGACATTGCCGTCTATAACAACTGACAATTGCCAGCCGGCTATTACCAGGCATAACCAGGTGACTGTCAGGGTCAGTAGCCAGGGAATTCTTCCATTGGGCAGCATTGCCGTAACGGGTGCTGCCAGTAATGGTATTACAACCAGGAGCAGGCTCAGGTGCTGCTCAATCACAGAGACATGTCCTGCTCGTGAATTTCATCTTCTTCGATGGTGCCGTATGCTTCTTTTATACGAACGACAAGAGCAAGGCCAAGAGCAATTGTTGAGACACTGACAACAATTGCGGTGAGTATCAGTACATGGGGCAAGGGGTTGGAGTATTTTGTGAAACCTTCAGCAATAATCGGAGTAGTGCCTTCGCTGACATAGCCAATACTGATGTACAGCAAGAAAACTGAGGTCTGGAAAATATTGAGTCCGGCGATTTTTTTTATCAGGTTGCCGCGGCTAATTACGGTATAAAAACCGGCCATCATTAAAAAGATGACGATCCAGTAATTATAGTGGCCAAAAATAATATCAATCATGACCTTGCCCTGCCGGCAAAGGCAAAAAAGATCATCAACATAATGGCGCTGACTGTAATGCCACCACCAAGCTCGATCACCAGAATGCCAATATGCTGTCCTTCAATCGGATTAAGTGAAAGCAGGTCGTAATCGAGAAAATTGCCGCCCATCAGCATGGTAACAACACCTGTGCCGGCATAAATCAATACCCCTGTACTGGCGAGAATACGCAATACATAAGGAGGTATAATCTGCTCTGCTGTTTCCAGGCCATACACTAAGGTATAGAAAATAAAGGCGACACTCAGGATCACGCCTGCCTGAAAACCGCCACCGGGACCAAAGTCGCCATGGAACTGAACATAAAATGCAAACAGGGCGATGACGGGAAAAAGGTACTTGGCGATGACCCTGAGTAACAGGTTATGTTTCATCAATCATCCTCCTGCTTTTTTCTACGCAGGAGTCGTCCGCCAATCAAGAGCATAACGCCAATACCTGCGGTGAAAATCACCGTTACTTCACCCAGGGTGTCATAGCCGCGGTAACTGGCCAGAACCGCGGTAACGATATTAGCGACACCTGTCTCTTCAATGCTGCGTTCAATATAATGGGGTTTTACATGCTGTTGAGCAGGCGACATGGGGTCGCCAAACGAAGGGATGTCATAAGTACCGTAAACCAGTGCGCCGCCAGTAATCAAAACAACAAGCAGAGGAAGTCTGGCGTGGTGTGGAGGTTTCTTTTCCTCGTGATTTTTTGTTAATGCAAGTGTGGCCAGCATGAGTACGGTCGATATGCCAGCGCCAACAGCTGCTTCAGTGAATGCAACATCAGCGGCATCCATAACAACGAACAAGCCGGCAGAGTGCAGGCTGAAAATACCGAACAGCATGATGATTACGAACAGATTGCGCATATGGATAATGGCAATTGCTGTGATTGCCAGAAATGCCAGCAAGGTTATGTCAATCAGGGCGTCTATCAAAACAGTGACCGTGATATTCTTCATCAAGTTCAGGCTTAAGACCGCCTAGCAGAGCAGCATTTGCAAGCGCATGCGTGGCCGTTGGGCTGCTGAAAAACAGAAATATGAAAATCAGCAGCAGCTTCAGGCTGGCGATACTCACCCCTGTTTGCAAGCAAAGACCAATAAGGAACATGGCGGCACACAGTGTGTCCGTGATGCCAACGGCATGCAGCCTTGAATAAAAATCCGGAAACCGGTGAATACCGATGCCGCCGGCAATCCCAAGCAAGGCACCGGTGGCAATAAAAAGCCAACTAATAAGTTCAATAAAAATCATTTTAGTGATGGCCCGCCCTTACCATCGTCTCCTGAAGTATGAAAGTTTCCCTGTTCGACCAGCTTTAATACAGCGACTACGCCAATGAAGTTAATCAGGGCATACATCAATGCGATATCGAGCATGTCGGTACGCTCTGAAACGACGGCGAAAACAGCGATCAACAACACGGTTTTGGTGCCAACCATATTGACAGCAAGGATCCTGTCATAGAGCGTTGGCCCCATAAAAGCACGCGCCAGTGCGAGTGAAATTGTGACCAGAATGGCAAAAGCGGCAACAGTATAAATCATGCTTACTCGTCCTCGTAATCTTCAGGCACGGCATTGGCCATTCGGCCGCTATAGAGATCCTGCGCAGCTTCGATGCTCAATGCGTGAACGGTAACCGTTTTTTTATCGAGGTTGGTGCTGACTGTGCCTGGTGTCATTGTGATGGCGTTAGCATAAATAACACGGGAAAGGTCCGTTTTTAGTGTCAGTGGCAATTCAAATAATTGCGGGCTGATGTTTTTTCCAGGCCTGAAAATGCGCTTGATGACATCGATATTGGCAACAATGACTTCGCGAGCCAGGAACAGCCAGAAACGCAGCAACAGGAGGTTCATGTGTGCCGGGTATGTCTCATTATCGATAGTGTCCATACGATGGGTAATAGCGACTATTACTATTGTCGAAGCGAGTCCCAATGAAACCATTAATGCATTGAGTTGGCCTGAGAGCCCCAGCCACAACGCAAACAGTAAAACTCCGAGGCTGATTATATGTTTAACCGGGTATTTCATTATTTTTTATCTTCACCAGAGCATGGCCTGATTATAACAACGGCTTGAGATGAATAGGAATTACAATACCTTAGTGCCGTCAACAGCTATCGATGGCTGAATTCGCAGATGTTGGCACAGGATCGCAAATAATAAACAATCAGTATTTAAGTGATTTAGTATTAGACAAGAAGTAGGTGTTTGGACTAAGATCCACAAT
This sequence comes from Gammaproteobacteria bacterium, assembly GCA_030641945.1. Taxonomy (GTDB): domain Bacteria; phylum Pseudomonadota; class Gammaproteobacteria; order SZUA-229; family SZUA-229; genus JABDQW01. Next base: position 2,876 of record DAOWLL010000232.1, read on the forward strand.
ATGTAGTGATATAACAATAACAACAACACTATATCTGGTGTTAGGTATGCCAGATTTTTCAAGGAGTTAGCCAATGAGCGCCGTAAATTACCCAACTACCACGACTGAAACCTCAGTTGAGATTCCATTACAGCCAGCCTCGTTCGATATCTGGGAAAGAAAATACCAGCTTAAATCTGCTGACGGCGAGGTTGTCGACAAGTCGATCGATGACACATTTGCCCGCATTGCACGCGCTCTTGCTGATATTGAAACTACGCCGGCAAAACAGGAAGAATGGTACGGCAAATTTCTGTGGGCGTTAAAGAACGGGGCTGTGCCGGCCGGTCGTATCATTTCAAATGCCGGTGCGCGGGAGCACAAACCGGCAACATCAACCATCAATTGCACGGTGTCTGGCAAGATCCGCGATTCAATGGACGATATCCTGCAAAAAGTCCATGAAGCAGGTATGACCCTGAAGTCAGGTGCCGGTATCGGTTACGAGTTTTCCACGCTCAGACCCAACAAGGCCTATGTTTCGGGCTCAGGTGCAGTCACCTCTGGACCGCTGTCATTCATGGATATCTATGACAAGGTGTGTTTCACCATATCCTCGGCAGGCGGTCGTCGCGGTGCGCAGATGGCCACATTTGATGTCGGTCATCCGGATGTGATCGATTTCATTCGCGCTAAACGTGAAGACGGCAGGCTGCGCCAGTTCAATCTGTCTTTATTGATAACCAGTGACTTCATGGAAGCCGTCAAGAACGATGCGCAATGGAAGCTGGCATTCCCGATGACAGAAGAAGAGGTGGAAGCAAACAGTATCGATCTGAATGACAGCGAACAGGTGATATGGCGAGACTGGCCAATCAAAACCAATTACATCACCAATGATGCTGGCAAGGTTGCTTGCAAGATATACAAGACCATACCCGCCCAGCGTCTCTGGGATGTCATCATGACATCTACCTATGAATATGCAGAGCCGGGATTCATACTCATTGATAAATACAATGAAATGAACAATAACTGGTTCTGCGAAGAAATACGTGCAACCAATCCGTGTGGCGAACAGGGCCTGCCGGAATACGGCGCCTGTTTGCTGGGTTCGATCAACCTGACGCGCCTGGTATCCAGGCCGTTCACAGACAAGGCCTGCTTTGACTGGGAAACCTACCGGGAGATGGTAAGAGTATTTACCCGCATGCTTGATAATGTTGTAGGTATAAATGGCTTGCCTCTGGAGCAGCAGCGCCAGGAATTAGAAAGTAAACGCCGTCATGGCATGGGCTACCTCGGCCTGGGTTCAGCATTAACCATGATGGGCATTCGCTACGGTTCAGAGGAGTCGCTGGAGTTTACCGAAAAAGTTACACGTGAACTGGCTATGGC
>DAOWLL010000033.1 GCA_030641945.1 Gammaproteobacteria bacterium
ACTTAAGTGGATTTGTGAGCGTTCTCATGCAATATGCGGGCTAGTCGTACCGGTTCAGACTCGATGGTTTTTTTCACAGTCGGGTCTGAACCAGATAGATAGCTGTGGTGTTTTTTCTATAAATAGTAACTTATATGTATTCGCCCAGGAGGCCGACCATGAGCATCGCTGAAAAATCTCAAGGTTTTTCTCTGCTGCCGGTTCTGTTTTTCGCGGTATTAGTGCTTCAATTCCATACGCAGGCCCATGCTCAGGAATTTGGTGAAGTTGTCATCAAACGCGGCACGGTTGATGATGATTTATACATGGCAGGTGCGCAGGTAGACCTGTATGCCACAGTAAATGGCGATGTCGTTGTCGCAGGCGGACAATTGAATCTCGAAGGTGATATCAGCGCGGATGCGATTGCTGCTGGTGGGACAATCACTTTACGCGGTGCAGTCGGCGATGATGCACGCCTGGCTGGTGGTGATATTCGTGTGGCGGGTCGAATAGGTGATGACCTGGTGGCAGCGGCAGGCCGCATTCATCTAAGTCCCGTTGCAAAAATAGGTGGCCGTGCCTGGCTGAGTGGCGGTGAAATTCGCATCGATGGTCAGGTGATGCAGGAATTGCGCGCCAGTGGCGGCAGAGTGGTAATCACAGGAAAAGTGGACGGAAACGTTGAGCTATGGGCTGACGAGATCGTAATTGAAGAAACCGCGGTGATATCCGGTGATCTGCATTATAAGAGTTCACGCCAGGCAAAAATCGCCAGCGGTGCGCGTATAGATGGTGAAGTTATATATACGCCGGTAGAGGTTCAGATGAAACCTGTAATTGCCAGCATCATCTTTGCCGGCCTGGTAATACTGTTCAGCCTGATTGTTACGGCTGTTCTGTTGTTTTTACTGTTCCCGGAATTTTCCCTGCGTGCCAGCCAGTCCTTGCGACATCAGCCGTGGCAGTCAATTGGTATAGGACTTGCTGTATTTGCCGGCATACCGGTATTAATGGTTATTCTGTTATCCACGGCCATCGGTGTGTGGCTGGCGTTAATGCTGTTGGCAATTTACCTGGTCATGTTGTTAGTGGGTTATTTTATCGGTGCCATGTTCGTGGGAAATGCAGGGCTGAATATGATGCACAAAACTGAAGTCAGTAATGCCTTGCGTGCGACAGCACTGGCTATAGCAATCTTTGCCCTTGCTGTTATCAACCTGGTCCCGCTGCTGGGTAGCCTGGTTAACTGGGTAGTTCTGCTAGCGGGTATGGGCGCCTTGAGCAGGCAAATGTACCTGGCGTACAGGGATTGATTCGGACCGGGTTCGACAAGCCGTTGGCCTGCAAGTGTTGTGATTTGACTATTAACGCTTTCATCCGAGTTCATCTGCGTTTATCTGTGGACATATGTCCTGTTCCTTCCTGCGTAGCCTGGATGAAGCGAAGCGTAATCCGGGGATTCATCGCCGCGATTAATAACCCCGGATTTACAGAATACATCCATGTATTCTGCCCTTTGGGCCTGCATTCGCAGTTCACTAAAATTGATGGACTCACATGAACGCACTCTATATTGTGATGGCCCATAGGGTGAGTCACAGGGATGTAACGAGTAAATTCAATCCAATCGAATTTAGTCACTGCGTTACATCCGGGCTACGAAACTATTCACACACGACATCATTCGCGTCTGTTACTCCGCGCAATCCTGCGCTTCGCCCTGCGGGCCGCACTGGCGTGCGTTCAAAATGTTCCTTACATTTTAGTGCGTTGTTTGCGGCAAATTATTACTGAATGCTAGAACAACTCGGTTTTCCCGATGGCGAGTGATGATTGTTTTACCGGATTTTCATTCTCCAGTTCGATACGAAATTTCTCAACGTCCTGTTTTAATTGCTGAATTTTCGATATAAATGCAGGGTCGTTTTCATGTTCCAGCCGCCTTAGTTCTTTCAGGGCATCGGCCAGTCTTTTGAACATTTTCTGTATTTTCAAGGCCCTGTGTTGAGCATGATTCGTCAGCTGTTGCACAATATCGTCAAACTGGAGAGCTGTTACGATTTTTACCTGGTTGGTTCTATATTGTTTTTCTGACCTGTTACACTGTTCGAGTAATTCTTTATTGGTGGCATTATTTAACTGTAAAGCTAATGTGACCATTGTGGTCTGCTCAATGGCCAATATATTCATTTCGTCAAAACTGGCCGTTAACGACCTGGTTGCATCACCAACCAGGTGCCTGACGTGTTCAAGCTCCTGGTGGATATGTTCATGCTCTCTAATCATTAAATGGATCAGGTCATCTGCCAGGTTTGAAAGTATGGCGATTGCTTCTTCATTTGTTGTGCATGAGTCATTCATAAGCTGGTGAGTCATAGCTAATTACTGTCTTTTTTCATGAGTGTAGTAACTTTACCTGCTATTTTGTCTAATGGAAGAATAAAATCAGCGGCCTGTAATTTAACCGCCTCGCCAGGCATGCCCCATACCACGCTGCTTTGTTCGTCCTGTGCAATCGTTATAGCACCTGTATCATGTATTTCTTTCAATCCAATCGCGCCATCGGAGCCCATGCCTGTTAACAGGATCCCAACGGCGTTGCTGCCGGCAGATATGCACACAGACTTGAATAATACATCAACAGATGGCTTATGACGATTTACCGGTTCTCCGTCATCCAGCTTGCAACGGTATGAGTCATCACTTTTATCCCGGGTGATTTTAAGGTGCTGGTCTCCAGGCGCAATATACGCATGGCCGGGAAGAATTTTCTGATTATCCCTCGCTTCGCAAACGTCAAGTGCAGATGCTTTGTTAATGCGTTCAGCAAACGCTGTGCTGAAAGCGCTTGGAATGTGCTGTACAACAATCAGGCTATATGAATCAGGTTGTAAACTGGCCAGTATTTCCCTAATGGCTTCCGTGCCTCCTGTTGAAGCACCAATAACGACAATAGCATGAGCACTGTTTTTCTTAAGTGAAATATTCGATATTGCTTTTTCAGAGGGTGAATGACCAGCTTTCAGCATGCTTGTGGGTGGAACTGGTGCATGTTTAATCGATGCTGCCATTTTGATTTTACTGATAATTTCTTCAGAGTAGTCAGTCAGGCTGGCCGCGCTGGTCACATCAGGTTTTCCAACATAATCTACTGCACCCAGCCCCAGTGCTTCTAGTGCAACATCTGCACCTTTTTGCGTTAGTGATGAAACCATAACAACGGGCATTGGCCTGAGACGCATTAAATTTTTCAGAAAATTAATGCCATTCATTTTGGGCATTTCAACATCCAGTGTGAGTACATCGGGATTTAATTGCTTGATTTTTGTTCTGGCAACATATGGATCCATTGCCGTACCAACGACTTCAATATCAGCATCCGATGAGAGTATTTCACGTAGAATCTTTCTTGTAAGCGCCGAGTCGTCAACGATGAGTACGCGAGTTGTATTTTTTACGGCCATTTTTAGAACAGATCTATCCTGCCTTCGACAGGCGTCTTAGTGATGGTCTGAATATAGGAAGATTCTCGTTTGGTTAGTGTGTCATTGTGCAGGTTGTTCAGGCTTTTCACTCTAGCCCGCCCGGTATTGGGGAAGTACTGGATTTTTCTGGGTCTGTTACCGCCAACATCTTCAGCGGTTATAGTAAAGCCTTCGGTATATAGATAGCGCTTTACAAAGTCAATATTTTTTCCACCAATATCCGTATCAATCTGTAATACCTTGCCACCGCCGAATAACTTGATCTCAAGGTTGTGACGTTTGCCGCCACCGGCCAGGATAACATTTATCAGCCGTTCCATAGCTATATTTCCATAGCGGGTTTGAGCGTTAACCGGAGTGTTGCCCCATGCCTTACCATCACGGCTGACGTCTGCGGGAAGCATGAAGTGGTTCATGCCTCCTATGCCTGTTTCTGTGTCACGAATACAGGCCGATACACATGAGCCCAACACGGTAGTTATCAATTCTCCGTTCATTGTCACATAAAACTCACCCGGCAGTAGTTTTGCAGCATATATGTTATTCGCGGTGTCCCAGTAGCGATTAATCGACTCGAAACCAGCGATCGCCCCTGGTAAGTCAAAATGAGAATTGTCGTATCGTGTTCTCATCAAGCTACCTTTTGGTGAATGGTATGGCCTGTATTTACAAATCTGTCGGAAAGCCCTATCAGGCTCTCTGCGTGACCTACGAAAAGCGTACCATTTTCATCCAGGTGGTCCGCAAATCGGTTTAATAGACTAATCTGGGTTTCCCTTTTAAAGTATATGGCAACGTTACGAAAGAAAATGCAATCGAACGTGCCATGGAATGGCCATGTCTGTGTCAGATTGAGTTGTTTGAAATGAACCAGGTCTCGAATATTTGTTTTTATTTTTACGCTGCCTGTTTTTGTGCCTGTACCCACTAGCATCCACCTTTTTTTACGCTCAATGGAAATTTCATTTACACGTTCAATTGGATATTCGCCTTTTTGTGCTGTTTCAACAACGTTTGAATCGAGGTCGGTGGCGAGGATCTTTGTGTCCCAGTTGTCAATATCCTTGATGTTTTCTCTCAGCACCATTGCAATAGAGTAGGGTTCCTCTCCTGTTGAGCATCCAGCAGACCATATACGTATTTTCGGGCGGGCTACGCCTGCATTTCTCCTGATAATGTCGGGTATTATCGTGTTTGCAAGGTGTTCAAAATGATGTTCTTCCCTGAAAAAGGATGTCACATTTGTTGTCATCGAGTTTATGAAATGTTTGATTTCTTCAGTATTGTCTTGTCTTAATAGCTTGCAGTAATCACTGAAGCTGTTGATGCTTAACAGTCGTAATCGTTTTGCAACCCGGCCATACACAAGTTCGCGTTTATCTTCTGTAAGGTTAATGCCAGCATTCAGGCCCACCAGCTCGCTCAGAAAGTTAAAATCTTCATTGGTGAATATAAATTCCTTTTCAGGGTTGTTGATTAGATCAGTCATGTAGGAAATCAGGCTATACCCATGTTCTGAGACAGTCCAAGCAGTGTTGCGCGATATACTAATTCATCAGATGGATTGATCCAGTTCACCTTGTGATTGGAGGAATTAACTTTAACGACAAAAGCGTATAGCAATTGCAGGATGGCAGTATCAATCATTTCTACAGCAGAAGCATCAATATTGACATCTGTATCTGAAACTTTACAAAATTCATCATGCAGAGCTTTGGCATTATTAATGACAGCTACAGAATCAAGTGTCAGCGTCTGTACGCAGGGCTGTTTGCCGGCTGTAGATTTAGCAGAAGTCTTTGCGGCGGCGCTTCGCCGCGGCGCAGTTTTCTTCCTGGCGACCTTTTTTTTTCGCTCCACCGGCTTATTTGTTGTCGTAACGGTTTTATTTCTCGTGGGCACGGTTTGTCTCCGGCAGATGATAAGCGTCTGCAGCTATCCTGTGTTGAGTAAGTTAGCTGATTGACAGGTGAGGCTCAGTACATCGAGGATTAGCGCGACTGAGCCGTCTCCCAATACTGTTGCACCCGCCAGACCCGGTACGGATTTATAGTTATTCTCCAGGCTTTTTATCACTATCTGCTGTTGGCCGATGACATCGTCAACTAATATGCCGACGTGTTTATCCCCTATATCAAATACAACAAGCAGTCCTGGATGGTCATTGCCTGTCTCAGGCTCGATATTAAATAGTTCGTGCAACCGGGTAACTGGAATATATTCGTCTCGGTATTTATACAGCTCGGCTTTAGCGGCGACAGTGTTTGTCTCCTTGTCATTGAACATTACCGTCTCTCTAATCGAATGCAGCGGTATTATGAAGATCTGGTTGCCGACGCGTACGATCTGACCATCGAGAATGGCAAGCGTTAAAGGCAACCTGATGGTGAAAGTGCTGCCAACGCCTTGTTCAGACCAGATATCGACCGTGCCACCCAGATCAGAGATATTTCGTTTCACCACATCCATGCCGACACCGCGCCCGGATATGTCACTGACTTCAGCTGCGGTAGACAAACCTGGCAGAAAAATCAGGTTCTGTTTCTGCATTTCAGAAAGCTCTTCACTTTCAGCCACAAGATTTTTTTCAATGGCAGTGGCCAGTAGCTTGTCAGGGTTTATGCCACTGCCGTCATCGGAGATTCTCAACACCACATAACCGCCCTCATGTGAGGCATTGATTTTAATCATGCCTTGTTCGGGCTTTCCTTTTGATGCTCTTGTTACAGGCGTTTCTATTCCGTGGTCAAGCGCGTTTCTAACCAGGTGTACGAGTGGATCGCCGATTTTTTCTAGTACTGTCTTGTCCAGTTCAGTTGCTTCACCAGAAAACTCAAGTGATACCTGCTTTCCTTGTGCGATACTCAGGTCGTGGACGATGCGTGGAATTCTTTGAAATACGTTGTCTACAGGAAGCATTCTAATGCTCATGGTCTGCTCCTGTAAATCGCGTGTATTGCGTTCTAGTTGTTCAAGGCAATCCAGTAATTTTTCTGATGATTCTATGTCCTGATCACTGCATGCACGGTTTAAAATTGACTGTGTAATTACAAGCTCCCCAACAAGGTTAAGCAAGTGGTCGATTTTGTCTGTACTCACGCGGATTGAACGATGTTCAGCATCATTTTTTCTGCGTCCGGGATGGTCTGGTTCGTTTCTCCGGTCTTTTGTTGATCTTCGTTCCATCTCCTTTCTTATTTCAAGCCTGCAGTCACCTTCAACCCAGGCGAACACCTCTTCTATTTGCTCCCTGGTGATTTGTCCTTGTATCTGGATGCGCCACCCCAGGTAACAATTATGTACATCGAGATCGTCAAATTCGGGTACATTATCTAATTCGGCCTTGATTGCAAACTCACCGAGGGTCTGCAGTTCTCTAATCAATCGTAGTGGGTCATTGCCAGTATAAAACAGCTTTTCATGCGGAAAGAAGCCGATTCTCCATCTTTGCTCGGGATTGTCGTCAGTATCTTCGGTCTGCTTGTGGCGATGGGCAGTTACAGCTTCACGAGAAGTTAATTCTGTCGTGGTGTTTGATGAAATTTCTTCAAGCTGGGTTGAAACATTTTCTACCAGCGTTGGGTCGTGCGGCTTTCCTTCCTTGCCGCTGATGAGTATGTTGTTTAAAGCATCAACAGCAGAGAGTAATACAGAGATGAGTTGTTGTGTTATTTCAAGCTCATCATTGCGCATATTGTCCAGCACTGTTTCTATTTTGTGGGTGAAATCCGAAATTTCACTGAAACCGAAGGTGCCGGCGCTGCCTTTAATTGAATGAGCCGCGCGAAATATTGTGTTGATGATTTCCTTGTCTGTCGTACCGGGAGACAGAGCCAGCAATTCTGACTCCATTACTTCTATTCCTTCGAATGACTCTTCAAAGAAAATATCGTGGAATTGCGACAGGTTTATATCAATTTCCATAGGTGCTGTGGATTCAGTGTTGATCTATTGTTGCAGGCCTGGTGGCAGCTGTCGTTACAGAACTCTGTCTACAGTAGAAAGCAGGTGGTCAGGATCAAAAGGCTTTTCGATCCATCCTGTTGCGCCAGCCGCCTTGCCTTCCTGTTTTCGGGCATCGCTGGTTTCTGTGGTTAAGATCAGAATAGGAGTGAATTTGTATGAATCGATCTGCCGCAGCTTGCCTGTCAGGGTAATGCCGTCCATTTGGGGCATGTTGACGTCCGTGATAACAAGATTGAATGCGTTGTTCTGTACTACATCGAGTGCCTGAACACCGTCTTCAGCCTCAATAACATTGTGACCAGCTTCTTTGAGTGTAAAAGAAACCATTTCACGCATGGAAACGGAATCATCTACGAGTAATATACTTGCCATGTGCTTTGCCCGGGTTTTTTTGGTTTTTATTTCTATAGACTAGTATAGACATTGAAGCTGGTATAGCAGTAGAACTAATAATTTGCGTACTGACGGAAAATAGCAGGTATCCATAATAGAGGCGGATATTGTTGCCTTTCACAGAGCAGGTGCTATCTTTCTCGTATAACGATGCGTTTTGATAAATAAAAAATGCCTAAAACTGTACTTGTAGTTGACGATTCCAAAGCCATACTTTCGATTATCCGCACTGTTTTAGATGTGGCGGGGTATGAGGTGCTAACGGCCGCCGATGGAGTGGAAGGCCTGTCACTACTCAAATCAGGGGGGCAGGTCGATATGGTAGTGACTGATCTGAATATGCCCAATATGGATGGCATAGAATTTATTTGGGAAATCAGAAAGTTACCAAGTCATGTCTTCACCCCTATCTGTATGTTGACTACTGAATCAGAGCAGTCAAAGCTGATTGATGGGGAATCAATATCAATCGATGCCTGGATCAAGAAGCCGATCCAGCCAGTCCACGTCTTGAATATAGTCAGCAAAATCGTTCCGCCCTAGTCAATTAACAACTCTATTTCTCGACCGATCATGCCGTGGGGCCATGGATTTGTGTGGCCAAAAATTATTGATTATTGGTCTGTTATTACCAGTTTTTACCTGATAATTCAGATTATTGTGCTATCTATCTAGTAAATAACAATAAAAAATTAACTTCGGATAATATTTACCGGGATCCAGCCAGCAGTAACTAACGATGGGCAATGATGAATATCAATACTGATCATCAGAATCAGGGGGTTGCACTACAGGATCAAAACATCGACACAAATCAGTTTCTGACATTTATGTTGGGAAGTGAAGAGTATGGCGTTGATATTTTGAACGTGCAGGAAATTAGAAGCTGGGAGTCTGCTACTTCAATTCCGAATACACCTGAATACGTGCTTGGTGTGATAAATCTTCGCGGCCTTGTTGTGCCAATTATCGACCTGCGTAAAAAGTTTGCAATGAGCCGGGCTGAATTCGGTCCGACAACAATTATTGTCATCGTTAAATTATCCGGAAAATCGAATTCATCCAAAACAGTTGGCATGGTCGTCGATGAAGTGTCAGATGTATACAACATTTCAGATGATGAAATAGGAGAAATGCCGGATTTTGGCAGTGTTGTAGACACTGAGTTCATCAAGGGTGTCGCGACCGTCAATGAAAAGATGGTCATTATTGTTGATATTGATTCACTTATAAATACAGGCGTACTGGGTGACGATTTAATGCCTGATAATCATAAAGATCAGGCTAAACAGGCTGGATAATAACGTTTGCTTCTGGTGAGAGTATGAAACTATTAACGAAATTAGCGGGCATGGTAACAATATTGCTCACAATCACCTTCTTTGTGGCCGGGTTCGGTATGGTAAGTATTACTAATATTGGTGAAAACCTGCGCGGTATAGCAAATTCTGATGTGCCTTTGTTGAATTCAATTACCAGAATTACTATGAACCAGCTTGAGCAGTCTGTGTGGTTTGAGCGCGCATTGATATCTGTGGAGAAGAACGACTGGGATTCATATGAAAAAGCCAAAACAGAATTGACGAAAACGGCATATTTAGTCGATAGTGAATTCGAGCTAAGCATGCAGCTGCTGCACTTGGCTATCGATGAAGAGGCTAATAATGAGGAATATAAAAAATACAGTAATATCACTGAGCGCCTGAATGAGATATCTGCTGAATATACAGATTTAAATGATAGTACCGAGGAAATACTTGCCCATATGAAGAATGGCACAATATCTCTGTTAGATATCGATATGTCCCTGGTCAAGCAGCAGGTACAGGCAGTAAGTGACAAGTTGCTGGCGTTAACGGCTGAAATAAGCGGTGCTACGCAATCGATAGCTGTTATAACCAAACAGCAGGAATCAGATGCAACAAGGATGATGACAGTAATATCTGTACTGACATTTTTTATGGCCATCGGACTGGGGTTCTGGATAATCCGGAGTGTGCGCAACCAGCTAGGTGCTGATCCCTCTGTTCTATTGAAGGTGTCGGAATCATTATCAAGCGGCGCGCTGGATGTTAAACATGACGGGATTGATATAGGTGTTTACGGCTCAATCAATAAAACACTGGATAAGCTAA
>DAOWLL010000507.1 GCA_030641945.1 Gammaproteobacteria bacterium
ACGAGCCGCAGGTTGGGGTCTGCGAGATTGAGGCTAGGGAACTCGGGGAATTGTTTAAAGGGCAGCCTCTGGCCATCGGGCGTTGCCTCGAAAACGCCGGAGATGGGTGGTGCATCGATGAGCAGATCTACAAGACCGTCGCCCCCCATATCACCAAAAGCCACATTGGGCTGGGCGTGCGATATTGGCGGAACAGCGCCATGCTGGGGATGACGCCGATCGAGATGTGCGTTGCCCAGGTTTTGCCAGGAATCGTAGCCTGTCTCGCTTGTCCGCAAAATGTCGGGCAGGGCATCACCGAACAGATCAACCAGGGTGAAGCTGGGGTCATTGAGCGATCTGGGTGGAAGATCATGGCCTTCGGCGGTGACGGATTGATAACGCTGCTTTTGAGGCTCAAAGCTTGAATACGTGAACTCCACAGGGGGCATGGCCGCGGAAATATAGTGACCATCGCTGCCTTTTCTATACCCTGTTACAGTCGCAACGGTAAGAAGCGATAGCTGCGTGTTGGGATCTACTTGGCAGGAAAAGTCTGTGGACTTGACCAGGGGTGCGCCGGTAAGTTCCCCTTCGTTGAAATGATGAAGCATCAGCACCCGTGTGCAGCATCGCAGGGTGCGGATCTCAAAGCCGGCCCGAAACATGGAAAACAGGTCCTCACGGACAGGCCAATTGTCGGGGATCATGGTCTCAGGTGCCGGGCGTGAATAGGGTATCGCCGGTGTTACCGGCTGGTCACCGTAGTCGAAAAGAACTTCGAACGTGTAATGCCGGGTTAATTGCTGGTCGGGATCCCGGTGATGCTGGTGGTGAGTGGCTGTTCGGACCGGGCCAACGCGTTTGGCCGCGGGCAGGCTGTCAGGCGTATTGCCGTAGATAATCCGCCTGATATAGACCTCGGCGTAGGTTCGATTTTGCTCGTAAATCGCATCGATCGGCTGCTCTGGAGACTCGTGGATGTACTCGTAGAGAATATGGTTGCCCTTGGAATCGAAACTCTCCTCAAGCAACCACTGAAAGACACGCTTTGGGTCAGCTGGGTCGGAGATGCGTGCCGATTCCGACTTCCCATAAAGGCTGGTCACGTTATCCTTAGTGGTTGCGCGCCAGTGTGTGTCGCCGTCGGACTGTCTGACCCACTTTTCGATGCGCGCAAACAACCCTTCGGTGCGCGGCCGAAAGCGCGTAACGTCATAGCCGGCAGGTGCATAATCAGGCAGTGGCTGATGCGCACAGACCACCAGGTCTTCTGCACCCGACAGTACGAATACGTCCTCATCGGTGTAGCACGGCAGACCTTTTTCCGTCTTGCGTGTGATACGCGGAATGGAGAGTTGCCAGCCGAGGCCGAAGGGGCCGTTTCCGTTGCCAGTGCTGTATTGAAGGCTTAGCTGCGGTCCAAACCCTCCACGGCCGGGGGATGTCGCAATCGGTATGGAAAAATCGCCGGTGCCGGAAAAAAGGTTCGGCTGAAATGTCTCGCCGATGCCTTTGATGGCGCCGCCGCCTTTTGGAAGTGAGATCACTTTGCTGTCACTGCCTGAATTGGTGCTCATCTTTACTCCTTGTCGATTTAAGTATCCATAAGTGGATCAGACCTAATGATCGATTCGAAAGGATAAGAATTCGCTTTTTAAGCACAAATCAAACAAAAAACATACAGTTGTATGACGGCTGGGGTGGGGATGGGGGATGAATAACAACGTATTGTGCCAGGACCGATGCGGCAATAAGCCCCAAACCGATTTTACGGTTTTATTTTTTTAACATCCTAATAATCCTTCTGTCAAGCATAAAGTGCACATTTTAACAAACGAATTAATTCAATAGGATAGAAGAGCGGCTAATTTCTGGGCGTACTTCTCCTTCGCGAACCACGCATCTGATCGTTACGATTATCCAGTATACCACAACTAAATGCTGCTGCTTAGTGTATCATTTTTTCAGGGAATAATCTCTTTATATCCTGTTTTGTTGCCTTGCAAATACCTCTTTCAGTTATAAAACCGGTAACGAGCCTTGCAGGGGTTACGTCAAATGCAAAGTTAGCCGCAGGGCTGCTTGCCGGAGGAATCAGAACACTCTTCATTGAGCCATGATCTAAAC
>DAOWLL010000358.1 GCA_030641945.1 Gammaproteobacteria bacterium
CGGGTATATTGACGAAACGCATGCCGAGGAAGTTTTCGATGGTGTCCTTTGCGTGGACTGGCAGTGAAAGCAGCGAGGCAAGTAGTAAAGCTGATAGTGGTTTCATTTGTTCTGCCTCCGGTAACTTTTTTTACGGATTTCCGCAATAGTAGGTATCATCTTGCCCGTTTGATCATCTGCGATGAACAGGGTTCAGAAGAGCAGTGAATAATGAATAGTTAATAATTCGTAGGCCTGTATAAGCGAAGCGTTGCAGGCGGATATGTTTGCCAGGAACGGCACAGCCTTATCCTGGCCTACGGTTTGCTCCTACGTGTAGCCTGGATGGAGTGAAACGGACTAAATTCAATTGGATTGAATTTACTCGTCACATCCCTGTGACTCACCCTTCGGGCCATCACAAAAGACGTGATGTTCAAAATTGCTCCGTCAATTTTAGTGAACAGCTGAAAGCTGGCCCGATGGGCAGAATACATGGATGTATTCTGTAATCCGGGATGTGTTCGCGATGATGTAAATTTTCCCCGGATTACGCTTTGCTTCATCCGGGCTACGTTAGAAATTTGTTCAGTTTTCCATTCAGCTTTCGTTCATCCATTTGGAGATATCTTATAAGCATCGGGAAAAGCCCGATCTTGTAACTCTTAATGGAGAATGAAGATGAAAACATTATCTACTCTTAAAACGCTGCCGCTGATCGGTCTGCTGGCTGTTGGCCTGGCGCTGTCACCGGCGGTTTCGATGGCCGATGATGACGATCGTGGACGTGGTAAAGACCGTGTCTACCAGAAGCATGACGGTGGCAAGGGCCATAGCCGTAGTGGCGGCAAGTCGCATCGCCGTGACAAAGGCCATTATGATCGTGGCCATAGCTATAACAAGGGCCATAAGTCGGGTCATAAGTCTGTGCAAAACCACAACAGGGGCCATGGCTACAAACACCATGGGCACACGCACAAGGTGTACAGGCCTCATAACCATGGCCACGGTCATGTCGATCATGTTGTTGTACACGATAGCTATCGTCACCTGAGTGATTATGATCACTTCAGGCTGATGCTGGGCCTGCACTTCGATAACATCGATATCATCTATCGTGACTTTTAGGCAGTGCATCTTCGGCTAGCAGCCAGTCAAAGCTGCTGGCCGGAGTGTGGCCATGCACCGGCCCGCTCGTGTAAGCTTGTTGCTTCTATGACGCTTCGGTTCTAACCATGAAAAAGTTTCTGTTCCCTCCTTTGCTGGTTCTATTGTTGCTGATGTCTGCAGCGGTGCATGCGGATATTGGCAAGAAGCAGGCGGTGTCTATTGCACAGAGCGTGTATCCCGGGCGTGTGCTCGCGGTGAAACTGGTGCAGGCGGATGGCGCGCCTGTCTATCGGGTGAAAACACTCAGCGCCGCTGGTGATGTGCACATCATCGTGATCGATGCCGACAGCGGTGACGTGATCTCGAAGCAGTAGCCATGCGTGTTCTTGTGATTGAAGATGAAGTGGCCCTGCAGGCGGATATTCGCCAGCGGCTGGAGACGGAAGGCTATATTGTCGACACCAGCGGCGAAGGCAATGAAGGCCTGTTCTTTGCCACCGAATACCCGCTGGATGCGGCCATTATTGATATCGGCCTGCCCGGCATATCCGGTATTGAAATCATTCAGCGTTTGCGCGAGCAGGGCCATACCCTGCCGGTGCTGATCCTGACCGCGCGCAGCCGCTGGCAGGAAAAGGTCGAAGGCCTGGAGGCCGGTGCCGATGATTACCTGGTGAAACCGTTCCAGATGGAAGAACTGCTGGCGCGGCTGAAGGCGCTGTTGCGCCGGGCTACCGGTTCACCGACCACCGAACTGCGCTGCGGCGTGGTGGCGCTCAACCTGGGTACGCAGCAGGTGCTGCTCAATGGGGAAGTGCTGGATGTCACCGCGTTTGAATACCGCATGCTGGAATACCTGATGCGGCATTCGAGTGAAGCAGTGTCCAAGTCAAGGCTGGCCGACTATTTATATCCGCACGATGATGACCGCGACAGCAACGTGATTGAAGTCATCATCGGGCGCCTGCGCAAGAAGCTGGATCCGGATGGTTCGCTGCAGCCTATCGAAACCCTGCGCAACCGCGGTTACCGTTTTACCCTGTGTGATGAAAGCGAGCCATAGTGGTGTTCTGATGTCACTAAACTTTCGAATTATTCTGAGTGCAACACTGGTGCTGGTGATATTCATCAGCCTCACCGCGTTGACGCTGGAGCGCGCGTTTTCCGACAGCGCCGAAAGCGCACTGCGCGACAAGATGACCACCCAGTTGTATGCACTGATGGCCGCGGCTGAGGTTGATGAAAGCGGTTTGTTCATGCCAACCGATGAACTCGATGCCCTGCTGGGACTGCCCAGTTCCGGTGTATATGCCTTCGTTACCAGCAAGACAGGAAAAACCTTATGGCAATCATCTTCAGCACTGGGGGCAGAACCGCCGCCACCGATTGCGCTGGGACGTGGTGAGAAACGCTTCAGCAAAACTAGCGTTGGCAAGCTGGATTACTACACGCTTGCCTATGGTGTGAACTGGGCGACCAACACCGTTGGCGAAGCCGATGCACTGGCATTGACCTTCGTTATGTCGACTGATCTGAAGTCGTTCGATAAACAAATTGTCCGCTACCGTGCGACCTTGTGGGGCTGGCTGCTGGCGATGGCGGTGTTGCTGCTGTTTAGCCAGGCGTTGATTCTGCGCTGGGGCCTGCTGCCGCTGCGCAAGGTGGGTGCCGAGCTGAATAGCATCGAGAATGGCAGGCAAGAAAATATCGAGGACGAATATCCTCAAGAAATCAAAAGGTTAACAGATAATATTAATATTTTGCTAGAGCATGAACGCGAGCATAAAACGCGCTACCGCAATGCCCTGGGCGACCTTGCCCACAGCCTTAAAACACCGCTGGCGGTGCTGCAGAGCTCGCTTGAAGGTGAACAGAAACCATCTGCGGATACCCTGCAGGAACAGATCAAGCGCATGAACACCATCGTCGAATACCAGCTGCAGCGGGCGGCCACCGCGGGTTCGACCGGTATTGGCAGTCACGTGGAGGTGGCGGCTGCAATC
>DAOWLL010000062.1 GCA_030641945.1 Gammaproteobacteria bacterium
AAATCAGGGCGCCTATAACCACACCTCCCCATGTCATGATGCGAGATTTTTTATATTGGTGAGTCGTTTTATGTTTTAGTAGCTGCAATGCCGCATCGGAAACGGATCATGGCGTAGGTATTATGCGCTGCTGTTGAAAATTTACACCTGATTCTTCTTTATAATCTGGAGATATGCCATCCTGCATGACATCTGACTGTGAAAGCGCTTCATCATCAAGCTCGAGCTCTTCGAGCACCAATGAATCATCGAGCTTATTTTGATATTCCTGGTGCGTTGAACCTGTATCCTGTTCCGGGTTCAGCTCAGCATCAGTTTCTGCTTTTATGTCAGCGGAATCTGCATTTTGCTTCTCTTGAGCGGCTTTTTTCAGGGCATCCAGTAACAGACTCATATGTACACTCTTGTTTGACCTTGCTCAAAATAGTGTTTACTGTTTGTCTTCACTTGAATCGCTCTGATTTGCCCGGGCAGTTTCAAGTTGGCTTTTATTTTCTGTATGCAGTTCTTCAAGCAAATATTTTCTATATTCCTTGAAATCACCGGTCAAACTTGCATCTTTAGTTACGACTGGACGGATGAAGATGACAAGCTCTGATTTAACATACTTGTCATCCTGATACCTGAACAAGGCGCCTAGAATCGGGATACTGGATAAAATCGGAATGCCCGTTGTCGATTTATCAATCAAATCCTGCATCAGGCCGCCAATAACTGCAGTATCGCCGTTTTCAATTTTCAGCACCGATTCTATTTCACGCACCTGTATCACCGGTATTTCGCTTATCACGTCTGCCCTGGCCAGCTCGGGATTCGGGTCCGCAACAAAACCTATAATTCGAGAAATTGTTGGCCTGACATTCAAGGTAACAACTTCGTTCTGGTCGATGAAGGGCGTTACTGACATAACCAGACCAACCGGGACCGTATTAACATCTGTATCAATAGCCACTGTGGAGTTCTGATTAACCGAACCAGCCACTACTTCGACATCAGTCGTAAAGTAAACCTCATTATCTACAACCTTCAGCAGCGCACTTTGATTATTAATTACCATTACCTTTGGGCTTGAAAGCACATTAACATCGCCAAATGTTTCCAGCGCTTTCAAGGTAATGTTCAATGGATTTCCGCTGATAGTGTCTGCAATATTGAACGAGAAGAAAGGCGTCTGGCCGAGGTTGCCGCCAAGCAAATCTTGCGTTGCTGCTGTATTTGGATCCGTGGTTACAAGTGACCAGTCAATACCCGCCTGGTAACGGTCGCTTAACTTGACTTCGGCGATAGTCGCTTCGATCAGCACCTGCCGCTGAACACTGTCAAGAACCTGATCGATAAAATCCTGTAGCTGCGCATGCTGTTTTGCAGTTGCTTTCACCGCAATCATGCCGCTTTCTCTATTAACGATAATTTTATCGCTGGTGAAAACATCGTCACCTTTGCTGGCCTTCACAGTCTCGCCGATAATGCCTGCTAAATTTATCGTCAGTGACTTCCAGAAGTGATTGTTTGAAGCGTTCTGCACTGTTGAGCTGGAATCGTTCCCGCCCTGGCCTCCGCCACTACCGCTGATACCACCTTCGACATCAGCCGTACCGGTTGAAGCGATCTCTGACGACACCTCAACTGTACCCGTGCTGATACGAGACATGTTGAGGTAACCAATGCTGTATATTTTCAGATGCGGTTTATCAGCCTGTACTCGCAAGGTGTCTTCAACAAGCTGATAACGGATACTGGTCTGCTGTGAAATACGATCGAGTATTTTAGGCAAGGTCTGGTCAATCGCATTCATCGTGACATTGCCCGCAATATCATTGTCTATATCGAGGTTCAGCTTCGCATCTCTTGCCATCGAAAACAGCAATTCTCGAATTGGCACATCGTGCACGACGACTGTATATGTTTCGAGATCTGGCCTTTGTTCGGGTCTTGGCAATACAGGTACACGCACAACGGCTTCTGGTATGCTTTCTATTGCTGGTTCATCAATCATTAAGTGGCCATCGGACACTTCAGGAGGATTGGATGCTCCACATCCGGCAACCGCTATTAGACCGAAAATTAAACTACTTTTTATAATTCTTATATTCATCAATTTACCAGGTACATAAGCGCAACTCATCCTTGCTCACGTTAAAAGCTTAACCACTTGCTTCAAGATCCTTCCTCAGCGCACTAACACGACGCAAGAACGGCTTGCTGGCCTTCATTTCTGCCGGCAGTTTTTGAAGTATGGAACGGGCGGTTTTTCGCGAGTCAAAATCGTTATACAAAACGCTGTACATACGACTCCCTCCGATCTTAGTTTCATAGACGTAAATCTTTTCAAAATCAAGAGGATCGGATGGATCATGCAGAAATTGCTCGAGTGCTTTTGCATCCGCAATTCGTGTCATGAAGAGCTGAATACTGTAATGATCATCATCAACCTGACCCAGCCATTTTTCTGTTTCGCTGAGGCGCCGATCAAGCAAGGAAGGCTTGATTCTGCCTGCCATGATATTTTCATCATTACTCTTCACCTCATCAGTCATTGCCACGCTCCCGACTGGCTCTTTAGCAGTGGATGACAATGCTGATTGTGCGCCTGTGTGGTCACTGCTGGATATCGGCTGCTGACTGTTTGTCGACAACAAAAACGCTGAATGATCTCCGCCAGAGCTGATCCAGCCCGGTATCATCGACCCAAGCCAAACTGCCAGCAGCAGCGCAGCAACAATTCCACCTGTAATCACTATGGGTTTATAGCTGCCCGGCTTTGTAAATTCGCTGTCTATTGCTGCGGTAGTAACATGACCGGTACTCACTTCATGGCTTCCTTCTGAAAAAGAGGCCATTAATGCTTTATCGGCAATAATATTGATACGCCGGGACAGACCACTTGAGTACTTCTCTACAGCATTTGCGGTGCGCTGATTGAAAATACTGGGCCCGCGATAACCAACAGAACGCAGCCTGAAATTCAGGTAATCCAGTGTGTCTGCTGGCGGGAATGGATCAAGATAAAAACCGTGTGTAATTCGTTCTTTCAATTGCCTTATTTGCGGCTGTGCCAGCTTATCGTCCAGTTCCGGCTGCCCAAACAGCACCATTTGCAGCAGCTTGTGCTGGTCAGTTTCGAGGTTGCTCAATAAGCGTATTTCTTCGAGTGTTTCAACGGGCATGCTCTGCGCTTCTTCAACAAATACAACAACCTGGCGGTTGTTAGCATGCTTTGTTAACAGATAATCCTGCAGTTTCTGCATGACGTCCAGCTTGCTATCATTGTTGCTCACATTGAGATGCAGTTCGTGTGCAATTACATGCAGGATGTTATCCGGTGAAAGGCTCGGGTTTGCGATGTATACGACGTCAACAATATTAGACAGTTTTACTTCCAGCATTCGACAGAGCATTGTCTTGCCGCTGCCAACCTCGCCAACAACTTTAATGATGCCTTCGCCAGAACTAATCGCGTATATCAATGCATCAAGTGCCGCACCTCGTTTGCTGCCTTCATAGAACATGCTGGTATCAGGCGTTATTTTGAATGGCGGTCGATCAAGTCCGAAATGTTCTAGATACATTTAATTGTTCCCCAGTTTTTGCACCCTGCTATACAGGGTTGTTCTATTAACGTGCAGGGCTTCGGCTGCTTTGCTGATGTTATTGTTGTATTTTTCCAGGGCGATGCGTATACAGCGGCTCTCTATATCGCTCAACAAGTCATCAAGTTTTAATTCGCCTGCTTCAATTTTGCCAACAATATACTCATCCGTAAGAGACGGGCTTTGCTCGTTTAATGTTTCGGCTGATAACTGTGTTTCGAGCTCATCATACAGCTGCCGGCGTGACACAATGCCGCCCGGATACTTGGTGCCCAGTCGGATAACAATATTTCTTAGTTCTCGAACATTCCCCGGGAACGCGTAGCCCTGCCACAGCTGCGTAGCTTCATCATCAAATGTGAATGGTGATACCGTATCGGCATACAACTGCTGGAAATGATCGAGCAGCAACTGTTTGTCATCGCCGCGATCACGCAACGGCGGCATGCTGATATGAAGAATGCCCAGGCGATGATAAAGATCAGCCCTGAAATTCCCTGCTGATACTTCTTCGCTCAAGACCTTGTTTGTCGCTGCAACAATGCGTGCCTGTGATTGATAAACCTGCGTTTCACCGACGCGATAGAACTCACCAGTCTCAAGTACCCGCAGCAACTTGCTTTGCAATTCCAGCGGCAGTTCGCCAATCTCATCCAGAAACAATGTGCCTTTAGCCACCTCTATAAAGAAGCCCTTGTGCTCCCTCTCAGCCCCGGTAAAGGCGCCTTTTCTGTGGCCAAACAACTGCGCTTCCAGCAAATCCGGCGCAATGGTCGCACAATTAATCACTATGTAAGGCTCATTATTGCGCTTGCTGTTTTCATGCAGCGCCTTCGCAATCATTTCTTTTCCCGTTCCCGACTCACCTTCGATCAGCACCGGAAACGGTGAATCTGCAAACTGCAGTATCTGGTTACGCACTGCTTCAATAGCCGCACTGCTGCCGATATGACGAGTATCAGCCTGTGTTTCGCGTTTGATTTCGATCGCGTGGAGCCGCTCCTGGTGCTGTAAGCGACTCAGAAGCAGGTCTGGATCAGCGGGCTTGGCAATAAAATCGACTGCGCCCAGGGTCAGTGCATGCTGGATATTTACATCATTATCCTGACCTGACAGAACCAGGATTTTCATCGTTGGATTTTTGTTAATCAGTTCCTTGATCAACTCGAAGCCCTCCTCTGGCTTGTGTGGCAATGGCGGCAAGCCTAGATCTACCAGCGCCACGTCCGGGCAGTGTGCCAGCGCTGCTAACTGCCGCTTGGCGGCATCTCTGGTATCTGCCGTGACCACATCATAATACTGTCCCAGCATAAAGCCAAGGCTTTCAGTAATCAAAGGATCATCGTCGACCAGCAGTAATGTGGATATATGTTCTATGTCATTTTTCATCGCCACTTCAGGCATAGTATGCCCCGTTTTTTTAACAATTAATTCCCCATCTACCATATATAGCAGAACACGCTATTAATACTGTTTTTGGGGTGCTTTTCCCGCAATTGGAGCCAGAATACAAGATAGAATCCTTCCATGTTTAATATCGTGCTGTACCAGCCTGAAATCCCACCCAACACTGGAAATATTATCCGCCTGTGTGCGAATACCGGTTGCCGGCTTCACCTGGTCGAACCGCTGGGTTTTGACCTGAATGACAAAAAGCTGCGCCGTGCCGGACTGGATTACCATGAGTGGGCAGACGTCAAAACTCACCCTGACCTGGCATCGGCATGCAGGCGCGCTGGCAACATGTATGCAATATCAACACGCGGCACCAGGCCGTACACAGATGCCCGTCTCCAGGCAGGCGACACACTGGTTTTTGGCCCTGAAACACGAGGACTACCCGGTAGTTATCTGGACTCTCTTGAGCAGGACAGCATACTTCGCATTCCGATGCTGAAGTGCAGCCGCAGTCTTAACCTGTCCAATGCAGTGGCTGTGCTGGTATATGAAGGTTTGAGGCAGAACAATTTCGCTGACGAATCAGCAAAAACGGGCTAAATCAGCTCAGCGATGGATTTTCTTTCCAGCAGCGAACGTACCGCATCGTGTGGATGAAAGCCTTCATACAGCACTTTATGTACCTGTTCGATGATGGGCAATTCGACCTGGTGTTTCTGACCAAGTCTTACTGCTTCCAGGGAAGAGCGTACCCCCTCGATTTCCTGGCCGATTTCCTCGGCAATCTCCTGTTTGTTCAGGCCCTTCGCCAGCAGCAAGCCGGTACGCCGATTACGTGACTGATCATCAGTGCAGGTCAGCACCAGGTCGCCCAAACCGGCAAGCCCCATAAAAGTATCACGATTACAGCCCATGGCCTCTCCCAGGCGCATAACCTCAGCCAGGCCCCGGGTAATCAGCGCAGCCCTGGAATTTGCTCCAAAACCAAGCCCGTCAGCAATACCTGCCGCGATCGCCAACGGATTTTTCAAAGCGCCTCCAAGCTCTACCCCGGTGACATCGCTGCTGGTGTAGGCACGGAAAAAGCCATTATGCAGGCAGTCACGCCACTCATTGGCCACCGCCTCCATATCAGAAGCGACGGTAACCGCTGTCGGCATATCGCGCGCAACTTCGTTTGCAAATGTTGGACCGGAGATTACGGCCAGCCTGTTGCACTGCGGAATTTCTTCGTTGAAAACCTGGTGCATAAGCTTGGCGCTGCCCTCCTCAAGGCCCTTGCTTGCCCATGCAATAGACATTCCTTCGTTGAACAGTGATGACGATGACTTTAAAAAAAAGCGGTAGGCATGGCTGGGTATTACAATCAGAACCAGCAGCTCGCCACCTCGCAGCGCTTGTTCCAGGTTGCTATAAAGTTCCAGATTATCAGGGAATGCAACCTCAGGGAGGTATCGCTGATTACAACGATCTTTTTGCAGAACTTCAACATGTTCCGCCCGGTAACCCCAAAGCCTGACGTTCAATCCTGCGCGTGCCAGGTGAATAGCAAGCGCGGTACCCCATGAGCCCGCCCCCAGAACAGCAATGGTTTTATGCTGTGTACTCACAAATATTGCTTAGTGAGCAGTATCCTGAGTAGCCGCTGAGGCCTGTTGCTGCTGTGCTTGTTGCATGTACAGGGCATTGAAGTTCACCGGTGCAAGCAACAACGGTGGAAAACCGCCTTTGCTGACGAGTTCGGCAATCGCTTCGCGCGCAAACGGGAACAGGGTTTCCGGAACAAAAGCCCCCAGCATTCCCTTCTGGTTTTCCTGCTCAAAGCCAGAGATGGTGAAAATGCCTGACTGCGTCAATTCAACCAGAAATGCTGTTTTCTTGTTTTGTTTCGCGGTGACAGTTATTTTCAGATCAACCTCAAAAGTATCCTTGCCGATTGAGTGATTGGAGCTGTTCAGTTGAATATTGACTTCAGGCTGCCACTCGCCATCAGCAAAAACTGTTGGCGCATTGGGCGACTCAAATGATACGTCTTTCAGGTAAAGTTTTTGTATTGAAAATTGCTGTTCCTGCGCCTGGCCCTCGGGTTGTCCCTGGGCTGGCTGGTTTTCCTCGGCCATGATGATATCTCTAGATTAATGTTTGAAGTTTATTTTTTGGTAAGCGGCAAATTAGCCTCTTGCCAGCTCAGAATTCCGCCAGCAATATTATGCACATTACTGAAACCCGAACTCTTTAGAATTCTACTGGCTTTGCCGGAAATATTACCACTGCGGCAATAGGCCAGAACAGGCGTGTTCTTGTCTTTCACCAGGCTGTCAAGCTGGCTTTTTAACGATGAAAGCGGGATGTTTTTAGCGTTCTTGATATGCCCGTTATTAAAATCAGCCGCCTCACGCACATCCAGTACGACAGCGTCATCATTGTTCATTAATCGAATCGCTGCTGTCGGGTCCAGCTGATTAGCCCTGCCCGACTGGTGTTCGTATTCGGCCTTGATAACAAGCGTCAAAACCACAACAAAGCCACCAACCAGAAGCAGGTGGTTACCTGCAAATTCGATTATTTGTTCCATAAAACCAGGGCCAGACTATACAGCGAATCAAGCCTGAACAGGCTTAATCATGAATCTTTTTGGCTGAGCAGAATACTTCCTGCATCATGCCAATCAAGCGCAGTGTACGTGTATCACTCACCCGGTAATAAACCTTGTTGGCATCTTTACGCGAAGCGAGTATTCCTTTATCACGCAGAATAGCCAGATGCTGGGAAATATTGCTTTGTGATGTACCCACCGATTCGACAATATCCTGTACACTCACTTCCTGGTCGCCCAGGGTACAGAGTATTCTAAGTCTTAGCGGGTGAGACATGGCTTTCAGGGAGCGGGAAGCGCGATTGATGTCCTCTTCACGGGTCATCAAAAC
>DAOWLL010000327.1 GCA_030641945.1 Gammaproteobacteria bacterium
CTGTTCCGGAGTCCATCTGCCATGCGTGGGTGTGGCCGGATGGGTAATCGGGGTGTTGTCCTCACCCAGGATGGCGGGGATTGACATCATGCGCGAGCCGGCCCCCCGGGTCCAGCCCGCCTCCTTGCCGCCCTTGAGCTCAAACGAAACAATGCCGCCAAAACCGCTTTGCTGCTGCTTTGCCAGCGCATGCTGAGGATGGCTTTCGAGGCCGGGGTAGTACACCCTCTCAACCACTGCCTGTTTCTCCAGCCATTGCGCCAATGCCAACGCATTGGCGCTGTGTGCCTGCATACGCAGTTGCAGCGTTTCCAGGCCCTTGAGAAAGACCCATGCATTGAATGCACTCATGGTCGGTCCTGCCGTGCGCAGGAAACCGTAGACAGCGTCGCCGACAACATCCTGCGTTCCGCATACGGCACCGCCCATGCAGCGCCCCTGACCATCAATATACTTGGTTGCAGAGTGAATAATGATATCTGCCCCCAGTGCAATCGGTTGTTGCAATGCCGGTGTGCACAAGCAGTTATCAACCACCAGCAGGCAATCGTTGTTGTGCGCGATATCGGCCAGTGCTGCAATATCGACCAGTTCAGTCAACGGGTTTGACGGCGTTTCCAGAAACAGCAGTTTTGTTTCTGTTTTGATCGCCTGCTGCCACGCTTTCAAATCCGACAGCTCAACGAATGTTGTAGCAATCCCAAGCTTGCCCAGGAAGTTTTCAAACAACACCGTTGTGGTGCCAAATATGCTGCGCGAAGAAACGATATGGTCGCCGGATTTAAGCAAACCTATGCATGTTGCAGTAATTGCAGACATGCCTGAAGCAGTGGCAACGCAGCGTTCAGCGCCTTCCATTGCTGCCAGTCTTTCTTCAAAAGTGCGCACAGTGGGGTTGGTGAAACGTGAATATATATTGCCCGGCTGTTCGCCAGAGAAACGTGCGGCCGCTTCAGCAGCTGAAGCGAACACATAACTGGATGTGGGGAATATCGGTTCGCTGTTTTCACCTTCGCTGGTGCGTTCCTGTCCAGCACGTACTGCACGAGTAGCAAATTTATAATCTTCTGGATTTATTTTTTTTGAGTCTGTCATGTCACTCTTCTATTAAAACTTCTGTGCCTGTCTCAACTTTCCTGTATAGATCCATCACATCCTGGTTGCGCATCCGGATACAGCCGATGGATGCCGGTATACCGATCTTGTCTTCCTCACTGGTACCATGAATGTATATGTAACGGTTGTATGTGTCTACATGACCGCCCTGATTTTTTCCCGGCTCCATACCTTCCAGCCACATGATTCTGCTGGTTATCACATCATCTGGCAGTTCTTTATCCTGGTTAATGCAATCTTCCAGCAGGCCTATGGGTTCACGGCCAACCATGACCATATTGATTGGCATCGACCCGCCAATCTTGTGCTTGATGCAGTGCAGACCGAGCGGTGTTTTCTCGCTGGCGTTTTCATTGCCGACGCCGTACTTTGACGTGGATACTGGATACTCACGTTCAGTTTCGCCCTGCTCGTTGAGCAGATAGAGCTTCTGCTCGCCGACATTGATGCGGATGGAAACCATGGCTTTATTGTCCCGGTTTTTTCAGAGAAGTTAATATCACATCAGCAACAATACAACACAATGAATTTTTATGCTGATACAGCACTGGTTATGCCGCGTGTGGCTGTTGAAGTCTTGCATTCAGGGGAACATGCAACGCTCAGTCCACTGATATTTTGAGTTCCTTTTTTAGTTTCTTCGGCTTGTTACTTGACCAGGATATACGCACATCCAGTACGTTGTGCCCGCTATCGCTTGAAGCTTTGACTGTAAGGTTCAACAGGCCTGACGGCTTCAGTGTGATTTCGTTATTTTCATCGCTGAACTTCAATGTGCCATTACTCAATCCTTGTTGCAGGGACGACAGTATATCCGCGATCGTTTCCCTGTCCTGCAGCGATTCGTGACGGAATGAGTTGTTGCCATTCTTCATATTAAGCTCCGCTTTCAAGCATGTCATCCGGATCAAATACTTTCACATAGGGATGATCAGTACTGATACCGATTATTTTTTTATCCGGCCTGATGATAGTAACACCGGCACCGGGGCCCTTGAGGCCGTCTCTGCGCCGCGAATGCCGGTCCAGCGTCACATCGCATTCGAAATTGACGATGGTCTTTCGAACCGAGATGCGCTGTCCATTACGCATAGCCTTGTGACCATGAACAATGACGTGCAACTCGTTTTCATGGATCTGCTGCGCGCCAGTTTTTGTCAGGTGCCTGTCACCCGGCCGATACTTTGTGCGTATCGCATTGGCCAGGGGCCCGTAATAAAACCGCATCGGATTGCCATGCAACTGTTTGTTGAATTCCCTGTTGACCCGTTTTACACCTTTCTGATTGATTAAATGCGCTATGTTGTTATCCAGCCCTGCATGCACGAACAGGAATGACCCTCTGCGCATGGCGAGGCGCATGCGCCTGAAAAACCAGCTGAACTCGCCTTTATCGTGCAGAAATATTTGCTGCCACTGTAATGCAGCAGCATAGGCCCTGCGGACAGAAAGCCCCGCGATTTCACATTGCACTTTGAAATCCTCTGTTTTCTCTTTTACTCGCCGCAGCTCTTTTTCTATGACTTTCTGCGACAGTAAATCAGCCACCTCCAGAGGAAACTCATCAAACCATTGCTCGGGTGGAAACAGGCGCTGTTCACATTGTTGTTCGCCCGGTATATCCTTCAAGCTGTGCGCTTGTGCCAGGTAGCTGTCATTTATCTCCTTGAGAAAGGGCACCGCCTTTGCGCCCATGCGAATAAAGAAGTGTTCACATCCAGGCGCATCTTTACGGTTTACGCTGCGCATACCCAGCATGACCCGTATATCATGATTACCCGCGAGTATGCGTATGCGCGCACCTCGATCATGCAGCTTGTTCAGTGTTCTCAACAGCACAAGATTGCTCGGCCCCTTGTCGAAGCAGTCGCCACCGATTAAAAACTGCGCATGCTTTCCCTGTTTGGTGAGCTTTAGATGACGGTGTTTTTTGCCGCTGGCCTTAACACCACCGGACGCTATCAGTGATGCAGTCAGCGCATCGTCATCGGCATGCAGGTCACTGAAAAAATATACACACCTGCGCGGCCAGGTCCATTCATGCTGTTCAAGCAGCTGCGCCAGCTGCTGCACTGTTTGCTGATGGTTCAGCCTTCTTGACTGTAACGAACGTTTTCTCCCCTGAAGCCATTGCTGGGTTTCATCAGGCAGTTGAATACCGGTGTGCTCAATACCATGATAGTCTGGCACCAGCTTGTGATGACGACTCACGATCAATCCAGCCCGTTGCTGGCGTTGCGGATTTTCCAGTCTCCGC
>DAOWLL010000425.1 GCA_030641945.1 Gammaproteobacteria bacterium
CCGACGTACCGGCGATAGTAGGTCATCGGGGTGGGTTGTTCAAGGTCGAGATACGGTACCGGGTAAATTCCGACGGCGTTTGTGACCACCAAGCGGCCTCGTGCGAGGTCAGGGATAGCGATTTCCTTTCCCCCCCCCATCTGGGTGCCATCTGGGTGCCGGGTGTTTCGGTGCCAGGCTTTAGGATCTTAGGAAGTGTGCGTCGCACCGATCCAAGAGTGAACTTCCCAATTTTCTAAAGCCACCCATGCACAATTCAACAATTGTGTACGTGGCACCACGCAGACAATGCAACAATGAGGTACGTGGCACCCATGTGCCCATGTGAGACACCAAAGTATGGATGATTCGGATACTTAGGAAATGATATGGCACACCGAAATCCGCAGAAGAGAATCCAACAGGGGGACGATCTGACCGGGGAGCATACCGCCGGCGATG
The DNA here is from genome assembly GCA_030641945.1 of Gammaproteobacteria bacterium. Lineage (GTDB taxonomy): Bacteria > Pseudomonadota > Gammaproteobacteria > SZUA-229 > SZUA-229 > JABDQW01. The sequence goes on from DAOWLL010000425.1 coordinate 442, forward strand.
CTGGACAGATCATACTGGCCTGCCTATTTGCAGCAACCTGGATCGCGGACACATTCTTTTTCAAGGTGACAATTTTCCTCAACCTATACGTGCCGCTTTATATCAGGATACCGTTCGGAATTGTTTTGTTGGGGATAGCGGGCACCCTGGCGAGGAAGGGCCTGGCCATTGTGTTTGGCGAGGAAAGGGAGAAGCACGGCGTTATCAGAAAGGGCGTATTCAATGTCGTTCGCCATCCGATATACCTGGGCGAGATTTTGTTTTATCTCGGTCTGCTATTTCTAAGTATTTCGCTAACTGCCGCAATGGTGTGGATTCTGGCCATAGGATTCTTGCATTACATCTCGTGCTACGAGGAAAAGCTTCTACTTTCCCGGTTCGGCGAAGAATATAAGCGGTACATGCGGGAAGTGCCAATGTTGATCCCGCGCCTTCGAAAGAAGTGAATGGGATTGCGATAATTGAGCAGCCGGATCCATTCAGCAGGTCGGCGATTTTTGAAAAAGACCCTTAAAAGAGGCTAGTCTCTTGAACATCATCAGAAAGATAGCTCAAGGCATTGCAAAAACCAAGTTTGGGCGCAACGCCCTAAATGAAAACGCCGATCTAACTGTTTTTAATAAGAAGCCGTCGGCAAAGGTGTTTTGGGGTGTCTTCCTAATGCTCATAAGTTACATCGCTGGCTGGCCGATGATCGGTTTATTCGGAGCGTTGTCTCTTTACTGGAAAGAACCCCTGATAATTACGATAGGCGGTCCTATCTCATTTGGCGTCGCCCATATAGCTTTCTTTGCGGGACTATATCTTGCCGGCGGCAGGTACGTGATGCCGTTTATCAGATGGGCAACAAAGGTCATGCTCAAAAAACTAATCTGAGAAAGAAACACGGGGACAGGGTAGATATAACTATGACTGGAGCCACCGATGGATATCGATCAGGAATTAAACGTCGATGAATTGCGTGGGCGGTGCCTGGAGCATAGCCGGCGGGCCTACCGGTTGCTCCCCCCTCTCGATCAGCCACGGATTCTGGACATCGGCTGCGGCCAGGGACAGCAAACCATGGAGCTGGCCCGTCTATGCGGGGGTGAAGTGGTCGGCATCGATATTGACCAGGCCGCTCTTTCCAGGCTGCGGCAGCAAATCGACCAGGCCGGTCTCGGCGACCGGATCAACGCAATTCATGTTTCCCTTTTTGACAACGGATTCGACGACAACAGCTTCGATCTTCTTTGGGAGGAGGGGGTCCTGCATTTGCTGGATGAGTCCAGAAGCCTTCCGGAGTGCAGACGGTTACTAAAGCCGGTTGAATACCTGGTCATGCACGAGTCCATCGTGTGGTTCGAAAGCATACGAGAGAAGCTCCCGGAATCCGACTTCGAGTTCGTGGACCAGTACATGCTTCCCAAACACTTCTGGTGGACCGATTACGGTGCTCCGCTCGAAGAGCGTATTCGCGCCTTTAGGGAAACCCACGGCGATGTAACAGACTCCCCGAAACTAACCGAGCATGAGAACGTGATAGCCACCATCAAGAACGATCCGGATCGTACCGATTGCGGATTCTACCTCGTGCGAAAGAGCGCCTGAGGTCATTCTCTATATTTACGTGGTTTATGAAAGGGTGCCGCTAACTGAATTGCGCCACCACAATGCGTCAATGCGAAGGGCGGCACCCATGCTCCCTCACAATGCAACAATGCGGAACGTGGCACCCATGATGTGTGGCACCCATGCAACTCATGAACGAGGCACCCGTGCGGCTCGTATGCACCTATGAACGCGGCACCGATGATGGGATGGCATGGCGAATTAAAACCAAGCTACGGCGTTGAGTTCGGAGTGGCGTATGTCAGTTGGCGTTGGTGCAGTCGCGAGGCCATCACCCGGAAACAACCGAAAGGGAAAGTAAAGGGAGAAAATCATGAAAACACTCGGAGTTACTGCACTGGGGCTGCTGTTGACGACCGCGCTCGCGGCTGGGGACGGTCCGAAACCTGATTTTTCAGGAACATGGAGCTTCAACCCGGAGAAAAGCAGATTGGAGATGACCGTTCCGACGCAATCGATATTGATATTCGTGATCGAGCACCAGGATCCGAGATTCAAATTGACCCGTACGCATACACAG
>DAOWLL010000348.1 GCA_030641945.1 Gammaproteobacteria bacterium
ATCTATAACTTATTTGATGTATATGATTACACATAAGCAACTTCCCTGTTTAAAAAAATAATTAGATCGTTAACTGGTTGGCAAATATATGCGTATATTATTATCCAGTCAAACTTTTTCAATCACATTAGACTTGGATTATTTCCATAAGTATCAGATACCCAACCATTGCTTCCAGTGCATGAATATATCTTCATCCAGCGACGCAAGCACGGAACGGTTTTCGTATATTCCCCTGAACACTGGCTCGCCATCGTGTGAGATTGATTGTCCACCGGCTTCATGCAGTATTAAATTACCTGCTGCATAGTCCCAGGGCTTTTGTCCACCGTGCAGATATACGTTGTAACGACAGGCTGCCAGCCAGCACCAGTCGAGTGCGGATGATCCTATGTTGCGTTGTGAGCTGAAGGGCTCTTCGGTAACGAGTCTGACCGCAAGTTCTTTCGGTAACCGTTTTAAATCGATTTCTGCAATGGTACTTTTGATTTCTGTTTTATTAGGAATGCAGTTGAGCATGCTGCCGTTTAATCTGGCACCCTCGCCTTTTATTGCGGTGAAGACTTCTTCTCGTAGCGGGTCATAGATTAATCCCTGTACTTGCTGGTTATTGATGATCAGTGCAATTGATACTGCTAAAAATGGCATTCGAGTTGCATAGTTATTTGTGCCATCGAGTGGATCAATGCACCAGTAACCGTCTGCGTTAGTCATTGCTGCACGCTGTTCATCTTCGGTCATTTCTTCGCCGAGGAAGGCATAGTCCGGCCATGCTTTTCCCAGCTCTTGCTGCAGCCGTTTCTGCATGGCCTTGTCAGCTGCGGTAATGATGCTGCCATCTGCTTTGTGCTTGTAATCGAGCTTGCCAAAACCGGGTAGCAGTATTTCCCGTGCTGCAGGTTTTACGATGGCTTCGAGTTGTTTTAAATCGGGGTAGGTCATGTTAATTAGTTAGAGAAAGTTGCCAGGCTCCCGCCTGCGCGGGAGTGACGTTGTCGTTATGATTTTCACCAGGGAATATCCGTTCCATCTATATCAATAAACCTGCCTGAGTCCTTTTGTTCTAATGCAAGAAGTATATTGAACAGGCGGGTGACGCTTTCGCGCGTTGTTATTTCAGCATTCGGGCCGCCCATCTCGGTCTTGACCCAACCGGGATGCAATGCAACGCACTTGATGCCGTCATCTTTGAGATCGATCGACATGCTTTTCACCACGGCATTCAACGCGGCCTTGCTGGAACGATAGATGTAACTGTTACCGGAACCGTTGTCATCCATGCTGCCCATCTTGCTGCTGATGCAGGCAATGACCTTGTTATCGACCATGCGTATCTGCTCGATCAGCGCTTCAGCTACTTTTAGCGGTGCAATGCTATTGACCTGGAATGCGTTGATCCAGCTTTGCACATCGACATTACCGAACGTGTTTTTATCTGAACCATAGATGCCGGCGTTGTTGATGAGTATATCGATGGCTTCATTGCGCAGTTCGTAAGCCAGTGCCTGTATGGTTGCCAGCTCGTCCATATCTGCCACGTGTACACTGACGCGGCCATTCGCCAGTGTTGCCACCGCAAGCAGCGAGTCGGCTTGCTGCGGATGCCTGCAACAGGCAAAGATGCGCCAGTTCTGCTCGATGCCATACTTCACCATTTCGAGGCCTATGCCCCTGCTGGCACCGGTAATCAACACATTCATCTCTGTTAGCCCCTTTTTTAGACAGTTACAGACTCTGCTTGCAAGCCAGCATGGATTATGTAACAGTCATACGACCGTCTGATTTATGGACATGCTCGTATGGCTCATTCGATCCTCGTTACAGGTGCAACCGGCTTCGTCGGCAGCCATGTGCTTGAAGAGCTCATACAGATAGGTCATCACGACCTGCATATTATCGCAGCCTGTCGGGATCGTCGAAACTTAATCCCCGGGTTTAGCGGTGAAGTGCGGGTAGGCGACCTGCGCGATCCCGAGTATCTTGATCGCGTTCTGACCGGCGCCGATATTGTCATCCATTGCGCCGCATGGACATCGCTGTGGGGCAAGCGCAAGGAATCAGAACAGCTATTTCTCAAACCCAGCCTGAAGCTGATCGACAAGGCACTGGAATGGAAGGTGAAGCGCTTTATTTTCATCAGCACCACCAGCGCATCGTCGCCAAAGTATTCCGCGGATGCCAATAATCCAGGCATCCCTCGCCGCTACTGGCCACACCTGAATAACGTGATCAAGATTGAAAATGCGATGCGCGAAAACCTGCATCGGGGCATGTCGATGGTTAACCTCAGGCTGGGCCTGTTCGCCGGTGAACGCTATGCGCTTGGCCTGCTGCCGATACTGCTGCCGCGCCTGAAAACACGCATGGTGCCATGGGTTGCCGGCGGTAAAACCGGCTTGCCGATCATCAGCGGTAAAGACATCGGACAGGCTGTCGTTCGTGCAGCCGTGGTGCCAGGCCTGGCGTCCTACGAATCATTTAATATTGTTGGACCCGAGGTGCCTTCAGCGAGAGAAGTGATCAATTACATCAGTGATAACTTTGGCTATCCTAAACCGCTATTCAGTGTGCCCTTCCCGGTTGCCTACACCTTTGCCTGGATGATGGAGAAAATCGACAGACTGGTGCCATGGGAGCCGCTGGTAACGCGCAGCATTATCCATCTGCTGGAAGACACGCACGCCAGCAATGACAAGGCACATGAGCGTCTTGGGTATTCAGCGGAGATACACTGGAAGCAAGCGGTGCATAGCCAGATTGAGGCCATGAAGCGCAACGAGTTCAAGGGAATGAAGATGCACCGGCCGTATAAGCCGGTATCGTTGGACAAAAACGATTGAGAAAGAAAAGGTGGGCAAAGCCCACCCGACGATTCCAGAACTTATTATTAAAAAAGAAAATGCCCTGTCGGGATGACAAAGCATTTATATAGTCTTTGCGTTCTCAGCGCCTTCGCGCCTCTGCGTTGAGACCTAACCGATGTTATAGAAGCGATTCAGGTAGAACTGCTCATACTGGTCTGCTGGCAGTGCCTTGCTCCAGTAGTAGCCCTGAGCCAGCTGGCAACCCAGCCCTTTTAACATCTGTAATTGACGTTCGTTCTCGATACCTTCAGCCATCAATCGCAATCTTAAACCACGTGTCAGACCTGCAATAGCTTCCACA
>DAOWLL010000127.1 GCA_030641945.1 Gammaproteobacteria bacterium
ATATTTTACATAGCGTTGATATGTTATTGAGCCCGGTGTTTCTGAATTTCATGGGTAGACAGTTTGCGCAATAATCATGGCATAAACTGAGTTAAGGAAGTCGACATGTGTCGAATAGATTTACATAATAAGAATATATTTGTACAAAAATGATCAGAATGTAAGCATGTGGGGAAAATCAGCGCGATTCGCGTAAGAATTTGTGTTGGTACAGTTTACACAATAGGCTTTGCCCGGCTAATTACTGGAAGTACCTCGAAAGATTTATTGCGAGCAGCAACCGGTCGTAATCATAAGCGTCGATGTTTGATGTGTTTTCTGTGTAGGCAATTTCAGTGTTTAATGTCCATTTGCCAAGGAAGCCGTCCTTGATATCCCTGTTGTAGCCGATACTGGCTGTAATCTCATCATCATTTCGAATCAGCGTGGTATTTGTATCATCGATAATGGTGTCCGGTGCCTTGTAATCAAATTTTCTGTAGTTTGCCTTTAGATAAATAGTGCTCAATTCTGTAACCGAGGTGTAACCACTGAAGTAAAGCGTGAAACCATCAAAAGCGAACTGGTCGTCTTCAGCGCTGCGATTTCGAAGTCTGAATCCGGCTTCAATGCCCGTATTAAGACTCTGCAGCAGGGTTGTATAGGCGGCGCCGGCCATCACCAGGTTGCCATCCTGGGGCTCATTGATTTTATCCGCGTAATTACGCGTGAGAAATGTAGATTCAATCAGGATACTGCGATAATTGCCGAGGTCGAAGCTGATATACGGGTTTACAGAAAACGCGGTTGCCAGTGAGCTGTGGCCCAGGTTTACGTAATCGACCCTGAAGGGGATAGCGCCGAGCCAACGCCCCGCAGCAATGAACGCAGGGCCGGTATCGGCACTGATAATATTCAGGTTGAAATCACTGGTTTCTGTATACAGGTTGCTGGATACAGAGGCCTGGCTCTGCCACTCAAAGCTTGTCCTGCCGCCGTCAACATTGAACGGCTTCTTGCGACGGTAACGATGCGAAGCGCTCAGTACGATGTCTGTACCGACAGAAGAAATTTCTTCAGATGGTAAGAAGAATTCGCGGCCGTTGACAATAATGTTGCCCACACCCGGAACAACATTGATATTGGAGTTGTAAATAAGGCCGGCTTTTAGGTATTGTGAAAAGTGATGACTGCCTTCGGGTTCTAACTCGTCACTGTAAAGCTGGCCGATGTAGGCAAGGATGGCGAGGCGTACTGACTCGGGTGTCTCCGGATCATCCAGTACTATCTGGAACTGTTCAATTGCTTTCTCATAGAGGCGGGCTTCATGATAAGCGACGGCCAGCTCAAGCCTTGCGCGGTTCAAATACGGGTTCGTTGCCAGCATGTTCTCGAAAATCTTGATCGCATCATAGACTTTGCCTGATTCGCGATTATCCAGGGCTTCATCAAATTGCTTCTGGACGAGGTCGGCGTCTTCAGCCATAGCGCTGCCAGCAACAATGAAGCACACAGCTGCTGCAGTAAATACCAGTCTTTTTATTTTGGTTACCATGTCTTTTTTTGGCTGCATCACATTTTCAAGTTGCGTATTATAGCTATTCATGTGTACCAGGATGCAATATATAGCCACGCTGTTGCTTATTACTATTAGTTTTAGCGCTGTTGCTGTTAATAATCCAGCTATTGCGCTATTTGGTTATATAGAATCACCACGCTCAAATCTCAATCTTTTCCCGCAATGGCTGTCAGTTCTGGAGCGGCATATGAAGGAAATGGCCACGGAAGGACTGTGTGATGCAAGAGTATTCAATCGCTGTCATATGCGTGAGTGGTTGTCCTTTTTACAGAGCATCAGCGACCTGAGTGCTGATGAACAAATAAGAATGGTGAATGGCTACGCCAATAAGAAGGATTATATACTCGATATAGAAAATTACGGTCTGGACGATTACTGGGCTACGCCGAAACTGTTTCTACAGAATAATGGTGATTGTGAGGACTATGCAATCATCAAGATGATATCGCTCAAGCGGCTCGGGTTTGACGTAAATAAAATGCGGGTTGTTGTGGTTCAGGACACAAATCAAAAAATCGCACATGCGGTAATGTCGATAGACAGGTACGACGATATACTGATCCTGGATAACCAGATTGAAGAGGTTATTTCACATAGAAATATTTTTCATTACGTCCCGGTCTACTCCGTTAATGAGAGAAGCTGGTGGATGCATCTGCCTGAATAATATGTGTGATAGATAATTATGAATAAGTACAGACCTGTTTTTGCCGCCGGTGCATTGCTGGCCTCGTTCCTGGTCATCAGTATCTGGTTGATCATGCAGTACGTGGAGAGTGAGCGTGAGCGTGACATGTTTAACTGGCAGGGCAGGCTGTCGATATTGGCTGAGTCACAGGAACGTTCAATAGAAGACTGGCTTGATAGCCAGATAAGGAATCTGAAAGAGCTTGCAGAAAACCCCCTCACGCAGATTTATCTTTCGATGGAGGCCATATCTGAAGAACAACAGTCTGAGATTGAGCGTGGGCAGGCAGCGCATTTGCGAAACCTGCTGGCAGCAACAGCAAAACGCTCGGGACTTTTTGCAGCGGCGCAGAAAATAATCTCGAACCAGGCTGAGTCCACTAACGATGGTATAGCTATCCTGAATGCGCACTCACAATTATTAATATCAACGCGTAACTTCCCAAAAATAAATGCACATATTATTGAAGCAGTTCAACTTGCAACACGTAACCAACACGCAAGTGTTTATGGTATTTACAGCAATGAAGGCAGGGAGCCCAGGCTGATAATTGCTGTACCAGTTAACCGGGTGCAGGCGGCGACTGAATCAAGAGATTTCCCCGGCTTCATCGTTGCGGTGATAAATCCAGATCTTTCTCTGTATAAACTGTTTTCACAACACTGGCTTACTACTTTGACGGATGAAGCTGTACTTGTAAGCGGTGATGACAGCAGTACCGTTTACCTGAGTCCATTAGCCGGAGGCTACCAGGTGTTCCATCGCGCAGCTGTTTCCAGCGAGCAGCTGGCATCTAATTTTGCCCGGCTAAAAACAGGTGATTTCGATGTTAGGAAAGATTATAGAGGCATCGATGTGCTTGTTACGGGGCGGTCAATAGACAAAACCAACTGGGTGTTGGTGCAGAAAATAGATGTAAGTGAAGCATTGCGCGAATCAACTGCGTATCAGGACTTCGTGCACACAGTGTTCCTGCTGGCGGTTTTTGTCATCACGATGAGTTTCGTGGCGATCTGGCGGCATTCGACCAGTGTGCGCCTGCAGAAAACGACAGAGCGTCTTGCAGCAAGGACAGCCTTGTTGAACGCTGTTGGAGATAATATTCGGGATCATATTTTCCTCCTCGGATCCGATCAAAATGTCATTTTTATAAACAAGACATTGTCCGAATGTATTGGTGTTCATTACGAAGACATTGTTGGTAAATCACTGCACCACATTTTCAGTATAGAAACTACAGAGCATTTGCTTGAGTTGAAAAAATTCAGTGAGGAGGGAGAGGTCAGGAACAGAATTATGAAGCTGTCGATAGCGGATAATGAGCATGATTACCATGTGTCGCTGGTTCCATTAAGACAAGGTGATTTTAAGAATTCATTGCTATTCGTGTTGCATGACATCACAGAACTAAAACAGACTCAGGATCGGCATAATCGTTTACTGGAAGGCATCATTGCAACACTTGTGTACGCGACCGATATGCATGATCCACATTGTGCACATCATTCCGAGAGAACCCGCGAGGTTGCTGTTGCGATTGCTCATGCGATGGGATTGCCCGAAGAGAAGATTGGCGCATTAGCAATGGCGGCATTACTGGCCAATATTGGCAAGCTGTATCTGCCGCGCGAAATTCTCACGAAACATGCGCCTTTGACTGAAGAAGAAGAGCTTATGCTGCAACAGCATGTTATGCACACTGTTGATATTCTGAAAGGCCTGGAATTTGATGGCCCGGTTATCCAGATTATCGAACAAAAAAATGAAAGGCCTGATGGAAAAGGTTATCCAGCAGGTTTAACGGCTGACAATATAATGCAGGAAGCGAGAATAATTTCTGTAGCAAATGCCTTTGTAGCAATGTCGAGTGCGCGCGCATACAGACCAGGCTTGCCTGTAAATGAAGTGATAGATGCATTGCTTAAACAGGCAGATGAGGCTTTTGACAGAAATGTCATCGCTGCTTTGTTTCATATTGCAGAAAACAGGTCGGACTGGAAGAACTGGCAGGCAGTTCAAATGTCATAGTAAACATGTCTATCGAGCATGTTACAGCGGCACTGGTTGTATTGCTCCTGTTGGCTTTTATAGCAGAGCCGATATCAAGGATTGTTCGTCTGCCATACAGCAGTGTACTGGTAATAACGGGCTATGTAGCTTCAGAGCTGGCTGTAATGTCAGGAATAGATACCGGCATTCGTGCCGAAAACTTTCACGACCTGATCTTTTATGTGTTTATTCCGCTACTGGTTTTCGAGTCGGCATATAAAATCAATAAAAAACTGCTTCTTGAAAATATCGTTCCCATTATTATCCTGGCTGTTATTGGGTTGTTTTTGACCGCATCACTTACCGCGCTTGGTCTGTATTACGGCATAGCACATCCTGTTGGATTTCCATTGATAGCTGCTTTGCTTGCCGGTGCCATACTTGCGGCAACAGACCCGGTTGCAGTGGTTGCACGTTTACGGAAAATTGGTGTGCCTGAACGCCTGAGTGTATTGCTGGAAGGTGAGAGCCTGTTCAATGATGCTACTGCAATTGTTTTATTCGGCCTGTTTATTTCAATGGCGCTTTCACTGGAAAGCGATGTAACAACATCCGGTGTCATCGTCGAATTTCTAAAAATTTCTGTTGGCGGCCTGGCGACAGGTCTGGTCACAGGATTGGCTGCCGGATTGGCCAGTAAAATCATCAACAATACGTTGATGGCCGGCGTGCTTACGCTGATAGTTGCTTATGGATCCTACCTGCTTGCCGAAGAACTGTTTGAAGTGTCAGGTGTTATGTCGACACTGGCGGCGGCCATTGTGATGTCGGTATTGCTGAAAAAAGAATCAAGTGAAAATGCTGTCGTTAAGATTGAATATTTGTGGGATGTTATTGGCCATATTGCAAATGCCATCGTATTTATCATCATGGGTGTGACCATAACACTGGCTATGTTCGAGGAGCGATGGTTGGCCATGTTGATAGCCATTGGGGCTGTACTTATTGCAAGAGCTATAAGCACCTATGGCAGTTTGTCCTTGCTTGGTCTGTTCCAGAAAAAGCCGGTTGATTTGCGTTGTCAGACAGTAATGGTTTGGGGTGGATTAAGAGGTGCGGTTGCACTTGCGCTGGCATTATCGATACCAGTGACCCTGGATTACTGGTGGACTATACAGTCTATTGCGTTTGGTGTTGTTCTATTTAGCCTGTTTATACAGGCGCCAACAATACGCTTGCTGGTCGATAAACTGGGCATTCATGGTTATTCAAAAAAATAATTATCCGCAAATGAACGCAAATACACGCAAATAAAAACTTAAGCCCACCCTTTGCGGCCTCTGCGCCTTTGCGAGAATAAAAATCTGTAGTAGTTTTGACGACCGAGCCTGGCCATTACGATGAAGAACAACAGTTTGAGTGAAAATGACTCAGTCTGTCAGACTCAAACCTGACTATTAGATTTAAGGGGCTTCACTAAATCCAGTGGGTTAAACAGATAAAAAGCTTAACCACAGAGGGCGCAGAGAACACAGAGGCTGTGGTAGGAGCGGCTTTAGCCGCGAACAGCCTTAATCGCGGCTAAAGCCGCTCCTACGG
>DAOWLL010000398.1 GCA_030641945.1 Gammaproteobacteria bacterium
CAATTAAACCCAAATACTGGACATGAACGGCGATTTTATGCACAATCGTCTGCATCAACTCGAACGGCAGCTAATAATAACTAAATATGCCTGATTTGCTCGTAATCAATGGACCCAACCTGAATTTGCTGGGTACCCGTGAGCCTGAACATTACGGACTGGACACGCTGGAAAAAATCAACCAGCGGCTTGAACAACAGGCGTCAGCACAGGGCTACAAGCTTGAATGCGTGCAGAGCAATGCCGAAGTCGAGTTAATTGAGCACATCCATCGGGCAGGAAAGGAAGGCGTGCGCTTTATATTGATCAATCCGGCTGCGTTTACACACACCAGTGTGGCGTTGCGTGATGCCCTGAGTGGAGTGGATATTCCGTTTATCGAGATCCATCTTTCCAATGTGCATGCACGTGAAGCATTTCGCGAGCACTCCTATTTTTCGGATATCGCTGTTGGTGTTATTTCCGGACTGGGTGCACTGGGCTACGAACTCGCATTGCAAGCAGCGTTAGAAAACTTACAAAAAGGATAATCCTGATGGATATACGCAAGGTTAAAAAATTGATTGAACTGCTGGAAGAATCCGGCATTGCTGAACTTGAAATTAACGAAGGTGAAGAATCGGTTCGTATATCACGATACAGCACTGCGCCAGCCCCGGCTGCGGTCAACTATGCAGCAGTCCCTGCGGCGCCAGCACCGGCCGCCCCGGCCCCGGCGGAAGCTCCCGCAGAGGAAAGCAGTGATGAAGAAAGCCTGCCCAGCGGGCACGTCGTCAAGTCACCGATGGTTGGAACCTTCTATAGCGCTTCATCACCCGGTTCCAAGCCTTTCGTTAGTATTGGCGACAGCGTCGCCGAAGGCGACACGGTCTGTATTGTCGAAGCCATGAAAATCCTCAATCAGATCGAGGCCGATGCCTCGGGAACCGTTAAAGCTATACTGGTCGAAAATGCACAGCCTGTTGAGTACGGCCAACCACTGCTGATCATCGAATAACAAAGCCATGCTAGATAAAGTTGTTATTGCTAATCGTGGTGAAATTGCGCTGCGCATACTGCGTGCTTGTCGAGAGCTGGGCATCAAGACCGTCGCCGTACACTCAGAGGTCGACCGTGACCTGAAGCATGTACGCCTCGCCGACGAGTCCGTATGTATAGGCCCTGCACCATCGGACCAGAGCTACCTTAATGTCCCTGCGATTATCAGTGCCGCAGAATTAACTGACGCCGTTGCCATTCACCCGGGCTATGGCTTTCTTTCTGAAAATGCCGACTTTGCAGAACGTGTAGAGGACAGCGGCTTTATTTTTATCGGCCCTTCACCGGAATCCATTCGTACCATGGGCGACAAGGTCGAAGCGATTCGCGCCATGCAGGAAGCCGGCGTTCCCTGTGTACCCGGGTCCGGCGGCCCCCTGAATGATGACGCCAATACCAATATGAAGCTGGCAAATGACATCGGCTACCCGATCATTATCAAGGCTGCCGGCGGCGGCGGTGGCCGCGGTATGCGCGTGGTGCATTCAGAAGCCACACTATTGAATTCTATCGCATTAACCAAGCAGGAAGCTGCGTCCAACTTCGGCAACGACATGGTGTACATGGAGAAATACCTCGAAACGCCACGCCACGTCGAAATCCAGGTCCTGTCTGACGGTCAGGGCAATGCTATTCATCTGGGCGAACGTGATTGCTCGATGCAACGCCGTCATCAAAAAGTAGTGGAAGAAGCACCCGCACCAGGCATCACTCCACGCATGCGCAAGAAAATCGGGCAACGCTGCGTCGATGCCTGCAATAAATTTAAATACCGCGGTGCCGGTACCTTCGAATTCCTGTACCAGGACGGCGAGTTTTATTTCATTGAAATGAACACGCGTGTCCAGGTGGAACACCCGGTCACCGAAATGATTACCGGTGTCGATATCATCAAGGAACAGCTATACATAGCGTCCGGTGAAAAACTGCGCCTCAAGCAAAACGACATCGAGATTAACGGCCACGCCATTGAATGCCGCATCAATGCCGAAGATGCAAAAACATTTATGCCATCGCCCGGCAGGATAGAACGGTACCACCCACCCGGCGGTCCAGGTATTCGCATCGATACACATATCTATGGCGGTTACACAGTACCACCACACTACGACTCAATGATTGGAAAACTAATTGCCTACGGCTGCAATCGTGAAGTTGCCATTGCACGCATGCAAGGTGCGTTAGCAGAAATCGACATTACCGGCATTAAAACCAATATCGAATTGCACCGCGAGATAATGGCTGACCTGTCATTCCAGGCAGGTGGCACAAACATCCATTACCTCGAGAAGAAACTGGGCTTATAAGCACTTCTACGCAACACCCGGGTAAAGGGTGTGTCTCTACATTAGCCATAGATCCGCTTCCGGCCCAGGCAGTCAGTCGGTGGAGTTTTCTAGCAAAGTCTGAGGTTGACCATCTGCTACCACCCTAAAGCGAACATTAATAATCTCTATAAGTGACAATTTTCACTTACATTATTCAGATAAGCCGATAGTATGTTGGGAATATTTAAATCCGATATGCGTCTTTTATTATGTTGCCAAGAAGAGAGGGTAATAATATGTGGGTAGTCCACTATAGACCTGACAAAGTTTCTCAACCTTGGTCCATCCTGGACTCGTACGATAAAAAGTTAAATGCCATCATCAAGGCTTATCAGGTATCGGGTGAGTACTTTATGATTAAAGTAATAG
>DAOWLL010000633.1 GCA_030641945.1 Gammaproteobacteria bacterium
ACCTATGTCAATAAATTTTGCTCATTAAATTGCACCAGCATGATGTGGGTATGATGTACCTGCAAAAATAGAAACTCACTTATCCCTGATTCTGCGGCTCAAGCTGTTCCTGATTTCGCAGCAGTCAAGTATGATTAACACCATGAAAATGGTGCAAATACTCGAAATAATTCCTGTTATTGTATATGCGTCGAAGATGAAGCCCATTTTTCCTCCAATGAAATTTTTATTGTTGCGATAACTTCCCGCAGATACCGTGCCAGTGTCGTATTTGCACTATGCTATCTATAACTTGTTACAATTATTTGAACCAGAGTGAATTTCGCCAGTACAGAACAGGAGCTCGAATGATACACATCAGTATTGATAATTTACCCCCAGGTGTCTCAGTAGAGGAAGTCAGGGAATTCCTCGGCGCCAGTGACGAGATCGAGGCTATTCGGCTTACTGATGCGGGTAATGCGGACAATGTTGTCGCCATGGTTACGGTCAATACCAGTCAAACAGGTGCAAACGCCATGGCCGAATTTATTGATGGCAGGTTTTTCAAGGAAAGGCGCGTTTCAGCACAGGCATTGGCATTATTAAAAGAATAAACAGTCCTGGCAATAACGACTAAGCAGATACCTGGCGTCTAACCCGTTCGCTTCCTCTCATTGCATATGAAATGGTCTGTTATTAGCAACAAGCTGCGCTACAGCGGTTTTTTCAAGCTCACAGCTTTAGAGTTAAAACACGACCTGTTTGACGGTGGTGAGAGTCCTGTTTTAAAACGGGAACTGCTGGACAGGGGCTTCGCTGCTGCGGTGCTGCCCTATGACCCGGTGCGCGACGAGGTGGTGTTGATCGAACAATTTCGGATTGGCGCTGGCGACGATCCGTCCGGCCCCTGGCTAATCGAAATTATTGCGGGTTTGCAGGAACCTGATGAAACCGCAGAAGAAGTGATACATCGTGAAGCAGTAGAAGAAGCAGGGTGTACTGTTTCGAACCTCGTTCCCATCCATCATTATTATTCCAGCCCCGGCAGCAGCAACGAACAGGTGAAAATATACTTTGCCCGTACCGAGACCTCGAGTCTGGGTGGTATTCATGGCATCGATGAAGAGGGCGAAGACATCCGTGTTCATGTTGTTAGCAGCGACACGGCTTTCGACTGGCTGGATCAGGGCCGTATTGATTCAGCCTTGCCCATCATCGCGCTGCAGTGGTTCAGGCTGAACCGCGACAAGATCCGCAAGCAATGGCTGAAGGGCAGTGAATAGTGAGCAGTGAATAGTGAATAGATTCGTAGGCCGGGATAAGGTTTTGCCGTTCCCGGCAAGCTCCTGGAGCTATCTGCGTTTATCAGCGTTCATTAGTTGACTGAAAGAGTTCATGCCGGACACATTCCCGGATTTACAGAACACTTCCATGTGTTCTGCCCTACGGGCCAGCGCGAGGCTGTACAAATTCGATCCCATCGAAGTTAGTCGCTTCTCTTCATCCAGGCTACGAACCTGTCAGATCAGCCCTGGA
>DAOWLL010000556.1 GCA_030641945.1 Gammaproteobacteria bacterium
AAAGGAGTAAGGTAGAACCATGCCAACCGGATACACACGCAGTCCCAAACTCTTGAAAGGAGCATTAGTAGAGCTTTCCGAGCCCTTTCTCGGACCGGTGCCGAATATTATCGTGTTTCAGTACAACCCGGAAACGCTGTCGCGTACGCTGAACCCCTGGAAGCCTTCGGTCGGGGAAGGAACAGGAGCGGATTCGGGAGCCGCGAATACTGCACAGCCATTTGACCCTGGCGAGACGCTTACCCTGACCCTTGAACTCGACGCTACCGATGCTTTGGAAGAACCGGAGAGCCATCCAGTGGCAGTCGTTTCCGGCGTTGCCGACCGGATCGCCGCTCTTGAGATGTTGTTGTATCCCACAGGGGATAGTCTTCTCGGTAGCGTTTTTGCTTCGCTCGGTGGAGCCGTCGATGTAGTGCCCAGAGGAAGCGTACCCGTCGTACTGCTTGTATGGGGGCCGGGACGCATCGTACCGGTGCGCCTTACCACTTTTAAAGTGGAAGAGCAGGCTTTTTCGCCCACGTTGTATCCGATCCGGGCCAAAGTAACCGTAGGATTACAAGTGCTCACTGAAGAATCCTTCAAAAAGCCTGGCAAGGTGCTGTCGACCAGCGAGAACCTGGCAGTGGCTGCCTACAAGTTTACTCGCGGCCAGAAAGAGGTGCTGGCGCGTGCAAATCTTGCCGATAGTGTTGAATCGATTCTGGGAATGTTACCCTTTTAGGAGATTATGATGTTTGATAAAAAAAGTCGCTATGCAGCACTCAAAACCTGCGAAGTCAGCGACCATCGAGGTCGTAAAGTTGCGGTGGTGCCAGTGCCTGAGGCGCCCAAGCAGACGCAGTTGGGTATCCATGCCCTGCGGCAGGGACAGCGGCTCGATCATCTGGCACAGAAATATCTGGATGATCCGGCCGGATTTTGGCGCATCTGTGAATTGAATGATGTGATGCTTCCCGAAGCATTGACCGAAGCGCAGGAGATTGCTATTCCAGGGAAGAGACATTAACTTTTTGACAGGATGAACAGGATTCACAGGATAGCTAAATGGGATTGGAAATCGCAATAGCTGTTGGTGGTAAAGCCGACTCAGAACTGGCAGGGGCGACCACAGTGGAGGTCTATGAACGTATGGGAGCAGCCACGACATACAGCCTTCGTTATGAGGTGGATATTAGTGAGGGGGATCTGCCCATGCTGGTAGACGAGCGGCTGGATGCCGGCTCTGAGCTTTCGATCCTGGTTCCGGTGGAGGATAAAATCCATTGCCTGGTAAAAGGGCCGATACATGGTCAGCAAATTCACATCGAGCATGGTGGCGCTGATTCCTGGGTGGAGGTGCAAGGGTCGGATAGTTTGATTGTCATGGATCGCAAGACACAATCTGTGGTATGGGCAGATGTCACAGACAGCGATGCCGTGACGAGTATCCTACGCAATTATGGATACACTCCTGACGTGCAGTCCACCCCTGCCGGCCACTTTGAAAAAAAGCACACACTGGTCCAGCGGGAGAGTGACCTGGGCTTTGTCCGGCGTCTGGCGCGACGCAACGGATTTTTGTTCTGGGTTACTTGTGATGCTCAGGGTAACGAGACGGCCCATTTTAAACGACCGCCTCTTGAAGGCAGAGCAGATGTCAAGTTAGTCATTAATTTAACATCACCAAGTTTACAGACTCTGGATATCAGTTGGGATGTTGAGCGTCCCACCAGTATCGAAGGGACGCAGTTGGATCTTAATACAAAGAAAAACCTGGAAATTGCAGTAAATCAGACACCCCAAACGATTTTGGGTGATCACAGCCTCAGCAAGATTACCGGCGATACACGGTCAGTGCATCTCTCAGCGCCGGCAGATGATGCCGGAGATATGAGAGCCCGCGGCCAAGGGGCGCTTATTG
>DAOWLL010000353.1 GCA_030641945.1 Gammaproteobacteria bacterium
ACCTATGTATATATGTGCAGTGGCCTCTACGCCGGTTGCAGCGGGTTTGATCCTTGCCGGGGTGTCACCGGGGGCTGCACTGGTATTTTTACTGGTAGGCCCGGCTACCAATATTGCCGGGCTTGTGCTTATCAGCAAGGAGCTGGGGTTCAAGGTCACGGTAGTCTATCTGGCGGGGATATCCGTTATCAGCGTGGCAATGGGGCTGCTGCTGGAGCATCTGCTGCAAACAACAACATGGCAGGTCGATGTTCGACTGGGTGAAGCCAACATGATGCTGCCGATGACGCTGACCTGGGGCTCTGCCATTCTATTGCTGATTCTGGCAATCAAACCGCTGCGTCGCCTGCTGTTGCCTAAGCTGGGTTGATTTGTATTTTCTAAAAGGCGCATTACAGCAAAAGATTTATCAACGCAGAGGCGCAAAGGCGCAGAGGGCGCAAAGATTTGTTATGTTGTTATTTTGACTAAAGGTGCTGTCCAGGTAGATCAAGCATTGTAGCCGGCGAATAACAACTAGATAACTCTGCGTTCTTTGCGTCTTGGCGCCTTTGCGTTAATTGGAGCCCCATCTATCTGGAACATATTTATGCTGACTGATAAGCGCCTGTTGCACAAAGGCACCGAAATCCATCGAGCACGGATTTTCGGTGTCTGTATAATACCGTGCTCCTGAAAACTCACAGAAAGTAGTAACATTTATGCCTTTGATTCGCCCATTTGCCGGCTTGCGACCTGTTCCTGAGCATGCAGCCGATGTTGTTGCGCCTCCCTATGATGTGCTGAATTCTGCAGAAGCACGTGAGCGTGCCAGCGGTCGTCCCTGGAGTTTCCTGCATATTTCCAAGGCGGAAATAGATTTGCCGGAGGGTACGGATCCCTATGATCCGGCTGTTTATGCCAGGTCAGCAGACAATCTAAAAATGATGCTGGATGAAGGTGTCCTGATGCGTGAACACAAGGACTGCTATTACGTCTATCGCCTGATTATGAACGGACATTCGCAGACCGGGCTGGTGGCTGTGGCAGCGGTCGCTGACTATGATATTAACCGTGTGCGTAAACACGAGTATACGCGCCCGGCCAAGGAAGATGATCGTGTCCGCCAAATCGAGGCGCTTAATGCGCAGACAGGTCCTGTATTACTGGCATATAAATCGCAGCCCGATATAGATGCCATTCTTGAAGCGGTAACGAACACGGAACCGGTTGTTGATGTAACAGCTGATGATGGAGTGCAGCATACGTTCTGGGTTGTCGATGATGATGAAACTATCAGCAAGCTGACTGATGGATTTGATGCCATGGAGGCTATCTATATTGCAGACGGTCATCATCGCTCTGCATCCGCTTCACGCGTAGCTAAAACAAAAGGCGGAGATGGTAATCAAAATAGTGATTACTTTCTGTCTGTTATATATCCACACAAGCAGATGAATATACTGGATTACAACCGTGTCATTACTGACCTTAATGGACTTTCAAAAGACGAGTTGTTAAGCAAGATAGGCTCGGCTTTTTCTGTTGCTGCTGAGAATGCGGCTGTTAAACCTGGTGGGACAGGCGAGTTTGGCATGTATGTCGATGGTCAATGGTACCGCTTGAATATAAATGCTGACTTGATACCGGATGATCCGGTGCTGAGCCTTGATGCCAGTTTACTGGCAAATAATTTGATTGAACCGGTGTTAGCCATATCAGATCCGCGTACTGATCCGCGTATAGACTTTGTCGGTGGTATTCGCGGTCTTGGCGAACTGGAGAAGCGCGTTAATAGCGGTGAAATGGCCGTTGCATTTTCATTGTATCCGACCAGCATGGAAGCTTTAATGGCTGTTGCTGATGCAAACGAAGTGATGCCGCCCAAATCTACCTGGTTTGAACCCAAGCTTGCGGACGGGCTGGTTTCACATGTGCTTGATTAAATACAGGGAAAAGCGCTGAGGTTCGAGTGGCAAGGGAAATGCTACAGCACTATAGATGCCTGGCAATCGGTTTGTGAAGACAATCTGGATACATGCATCAGGCATTGTGCTTGCCTTTTCTTTACTGTTTACTGCCACTGTTTCGATTGCGGATTTGAGCAACCAGGGTGTTGTGCATACTGTTTTTCTCTGGCTGAAGAAACCGGGTGATGGGCAGCACAGGCGTCAGCTTCTGATTGCCACTGACCGTTTGCGTACTATTCCCGGTGTACTCGAGATCCGTTTTGGTGAAATGATTGAGAGCGACAGGGGCATCGTTGATGACAGTTTTGATATCGGTATCTATTTCTATTTCAACGATGCTGCCGCAATGAACCGTTACCTGTTGCATCCCCTGCACCAGGCTATTGTGGAACAGGATATAAAACCACTGGTGGAGCGCATTGTCGTACACGATTTCCAGGAGTCAGAGATCAGGTAAAGACGCTGTAATTTCTTTCCAATCGGCGTATATTGAGTGTATGTTCCCAAGACAGGAGGCATATCATGCAGCCAGCTTACACTCCCCGGGATTGCATCCCTTTACAGGCCAAATTAGCAATAGAATGTCCGGAAGAGCCTCCCGAACTGGTTCATTTTCATGATTCAGCAATGCTGGTTTTTACCGATTTTGCGCGTGTCCACCCTGTAACCATCACGACTGATAGATCGATTGAATATGCATTGCAGAAAATGAAGAATGCAGGTGTCCGCCTGTTGATCGTTATGGATAATAAACACCGTATGATCGGCTTGATAAGGGCCGATCAAATTATGGGTGACGATCCGGTAAGGTTGGCCGAGGACAGGCAGCTGGATCATAGCCAGATTACAGTAGGCATGCTGATGCTGCCACAGAGCGATATACAGGTGCTTGAATTAAACCATCTGCGTGACGCCAGGGTGGGGCATATTGTCGCAACATTAAATCAGCTGGAACAGAAGTATGTGATTGTGGTCGACCATGGCGTTGTTAGCGGCTTGTTTTCCGCCAGCCAGATTAGCAGGCAACTGGGTAGAAATTTTCTGCAAGAGGAAAATCCCGCACATTCGCTCGCTGAAATGGTCCATACAATTGGATAGACCTGGTCACAGCATTTTCGAATAATAGCTGTAATGATATTTTAGGCGTCATTTTGTAGAAAAAATTAATAT
>DAOWLL010000620.1 GCA_030641945.1 Gammaproteobacteria bacterium
TAAATTATCTGGTAACAATGCCCACCCTACGAACAACAATAATGTTGCCTCTGCGCCTCTGCGCCTCTGCGGAAAAAAAACACATATCAAAAAAAACGGCAGCCATGGAGGCTGCCGTGATCATAGTATTATGTGAAGCAATATTAAGCTTTGCGTCTTGCCAGTCCGACCAGACCAATAAGACCAGCGCCAAACAGCCACACGGCCGGGGGGATGGGCACGACTGTGAAACGAATATTATCGATCGCACCTGAACCACCCATGTTCAGTTCAATGCGTTTTACGCCCTCGACATCAAACACGAGCTGGCCCCACATATTGTCGCCACCCGTATCCGGTGTGTAGAACGTGCCGGGCATGATCTCGTTATCAGCTGCGTCGAACAACTTGATAGCATTCGCCGGTTTCCTGCCATTTTCCGCGGTTTCGATATCAAAGAAATCGATGCTCTCGAGCGTGATCACTGATTCGAAATTAAAGTAGAAAGTACCGGCCGGGCGTGAACCTTCATCATCCGGATTGCGGCATGTGTCGGTATTACAGTTATGGTTTTCGTGAATAATAAGAACGTTGCCCGTATTAAAATTGTCAGCCAGCCCTGGATCCTTACTGTCAAAAGGTCCTCGCAGGTCGTAATCGCCGCCTGTCGGATGCAAGGTGTCGAAGATGACGCCTACGTCAGGACCGCCGCCGCGATTTTTAGTTCTCAGGTTTAGCAGGGGAGCGTACTCGGTATCTATTATCGTACCTGCTGCCTGGTCATCAAAGTCGATGACAGCCGCATGGGCAAGCGGTGTGAGGCAGCACATGAGTGTGCTTGTGACTAGAAACTTCTTCATATTTTGATACCTCATTACATTCCCTGTTGGGCTAGTTATGAATAGTATAAATATTAATCATATAATATCCAGTGCAAAATGCATGCCGCTTGAATAATCAATCAGTTATCGGATTATATTACGAATAATGTGTAAAATAATCCAACATATTCAGGATATTTTACAGATTAAGGCGCACTATTATACACACCATGTGGACACAGTCTAATCAAGTTTCTCTATGAACTAACGTGTTGGCTGTCATTAAGAAAGAACCAGCTACAAACCCGCCCATGCAGTATCAGACTCGAAGCGGTCGCCGTATTCATGTCTCAGCTCATTCATACGATCACCCAGCTTCTGTTTTCCTGCTTCGCGAATATAGTGAATCGGTCCACCGCGGAAAGGTGCAAAGCCGGTACCGAAGATAACGCCCGCATCGATCAGTTCATCTGACTCGACAATTTCTTCGCGTAAACAGGCCGTTGCTTCATTGAGCAAGCGCATGACCAGGCGGTCCTGCACTTTCTGTACATCCGCATAACGCGCGCCCTTGTTTTTCTGCGCCCTGCCTTTCTTGTATGTATAGAAACCTTCGCCGGATTTTTTACCCAGCTTATTGGCAGCAGCCATAGCATTAAGGTTCTCGGGCAAGGGTGTGTCCAGAGCAGCAGACAGGATTTCCGCAACCGATTTGCATATATCGAGACCAACCGTATCGGCCAGCTCGATCGGACCCATGGGCATGCCAAAGTCGGTGGCGGCTTTATCAACCACTTCAGGCGGTACACCTTCACCAACCATGGTGA
>DAOWLL010000174.1 GCA_030641945.1 Gammaproteobacteria bacterium
GCTTTAGCCGCGAATTGTCAATGTTCGCGGCTAAAGCCGTTCCTACCCATGTCCCCGAACACCTGTTACCCATGTGTCCGGTCTAAACAGTTACACATCATCCGGGCTACGAAACTAATCACACACAACAGCATTCGCGCCTTTTGCGGGGGCCGTGTAGCGGCAGGCGGCTAAAACCTCTGTGTTCTCAGTGCCTCTGTGGCAATCATTTGAATTCTTACCCACCTGATGTGGTGAAGATCCAATAAATAAGAAGACCCAATAAATAAAGAGTTGCGATGAAATATCGCATCTGTTTGAACCTGTTATTAAGTTAATCTTAATATTCAGATTTAATGTTGGACGCAATAAATTGATTGTGTTCTGTAAATTCGCTGATTAATATATTGTTTCTTGTTAAAAAATGAAGTACGGAGCTGTAATGGCAGAGCGTGAGACCGGCACGGTAAAATGGTTTAACAATGCCAAAGGGTTTGGTTTTATTGAAAGAAAAGACGGTGAAGACGTTTTTGTTCACTACAACCAAATTCGTGGTGATGGCTATCGCTCTTTGAGTGATGGACAACAAGTTGAATTCAGTGTGACAAAAACTGATAAAGGCTTTCAAGCTGAGGATGTAGATCCGGCTTAAAGCACCCGTAAGGGTACTTTATTACTGCCTGTTTCTAGTTGTAAAACTAGTAGCTGACATATCCATGTCAGCTTGCCTGCGCGCGTGTAATCATGTCTTCTGCATGCGCAAGCGACTGCTCTGTTATTTCAACACCGCTCAGCATGCGTGCAATTTCTTCTATGCGTTCATTGTTGTTAAGCGGGTATACGTTCGTCTGTGTTTGTGCCTGCTCTGATTTCTTGTGTACACGCAAGTGCTGATGAGCCTGTGACGCGACTTGCGGCAAGTGGGTAATGCATACCACCTGGTTTGTATTACCCAGCAGGCGCAGCTGTTTACCAACGATTTCAGCGATGCCGCCGCCAACACCGCTATCGACTTCATCAAATATCATGGTGGGTATTCTGCATTGTGCAGCTGTAATCATCTGGATCGCCAGGCTTATCCTGGCAAGTTCGCCGCCGGAGGCGACGCGAGCCAGTGGTTTGCAAGCCTGCCCGGCATTAGCACTGACCGTAAATTCAACTTTATCGATACCGTGAATGGAAGGCGCATTGCCTTTGCTGCTGACTTCGATCAGGAACTGGCCGCCTTTCATACCCAGAGTCTGCATAGCTGCCGTGATTTCCCCGTTTAGTTTAGCCGCTGCCTGTTGGCGGCTGGCTCCAAGTTTCCGTGCAGATGCGGCATAGAGTTTTTCAAGCTCGCTAAACTGACTGCGCAGTTGATCCAGGGTTTCATCTGCATGCGTGATGTCATTCAGTTCACTGGCAAGCCGCTCGTGCACAGCAGGCAGCTCATCAGGTTCGACGCGGTGTTTCCTTGCCAGGTCGAGGATGCTTTGTATGCGCTGTTCAACAACCACAAGTTCTGCAGGATCAAGTTCAACATCATCGACACTATTGCGCAGATGCGAAACGCATTCTTCAAGCTGAACATTGGCTTCCTGCATCATGTCGATGGCAGGTTGTATATCACGGTCTATCTCGGCAATCTCCGCTAACGCGGAAATATGATGAGACAGTTGTGACAGGATATTTGAATCTTCGTCTGAATACAGCTCGTTAATTGCCTGGTAGAGGGCAGTCGTTATCTTCTCGGCATTTGCCATGCGTGAATGTTTTTCATTGAGTGCTGCATATTCATTTTCAGACAATGCCAGTACATCCAGCTCCTGTGTCTGGAACCGCAGTAAATCAATGCGGTTGTCTCGATCAGTTGTGTCCTGTTCCAGCTGCTTCAGCATGTGTTCTGTCTGTTTCAGGCCTTCGAAATTTTTGCTGACAGCATCGAGCAGTGGTTGATGGTTAGCATAGTCATCCAGCAGTTGTCTTTGTGCGGCATTCTTCATCAAAGACTGGTGCTCATGTTGACCGTGGATATCGATCAACTGTTCACCGAGTTCGCGCAGGGTTTGTACGTTGACTGGATTGCCGTTGATAAATGCACGCGAGCGCCCATCTCTGGCAACGCGTCTGCGTAATATGCACTCATCATCCTGGTCCAGCTCATGTTCACTGAGCCAGCTTGATGCGGCAGGAATGTTTCGCGTGTCAAAACCCGCGGTTATATCCGCATGGTCACACGACTGCTTGATGCTGCCGCTGTCTGCACGGTCTCCCAGTACCAGTCCCAGCGCACCCAGCAAAATGGATTTGCCCGCGCCGGTTTCACCGGTAAGCGCAGTCATGCCATTGGCGAACTCGAGTTCGAGTCCATCGATGATTGCGTAGTTGTTGATGGTCAGGCTGGTAAGCATATTTTAGTGATTGCTATTCTGCGGCAATTATACAGGCAGTCAAAGTTTTGCATCTTGCTGAAGTTGGTAAAGCATATCCAGTGCCTCTCTGGGCGTGAGATTATCCAGAGACATTTCTTTTAAACGGTCGACAACCGGGTGCTCGCGGTTGGAAAACATTTCCAGCTGGCCGCTGTCCTTATGCTGCTCGACTGAGTGCTGTTCGAGTTCGACAAGCTTGTTGCGTGCCAGCTGGATCGCGCTGACGGGTACGCCGGCCAGCTGTGCAACCTGTAGACCGTAGCTTTGATTGGCCGGGCCGGGCTTTACGTTATGCAGAAATATGATCTTGTCGCCATGTTCAATAGCATCAATGTGTACATTGGTAATGCCGGCCATTTCATCGGGCAGTGCAGTCAATTCAAAATAATGCGTTGCAAACAAGGTATACGATTTGTTGTTCATCGCCAGATGATGGGCGCAGGCCCATGCCAGCGACAGGCCGTCAAAGGTGCTGGTGCCGCGTCCAATTTCATCCATCAGTACCAGGCTGTCCGCCGTCGCATTGTTGAGAATATTGGCTGCTTCAGTCATCTCGACCATAAAAGTAGAGCGGCCACTGGCAAGATCGTCCGCTGCGCCGATGCGGGTAAAGATTCTGTCTATCGGACCGATGCGTGCACTTTCGGCAGGTACATAGCTGCCGATGTATGCGAGCAGTACGATCAGGGCGGTCTGGCGCATGTAGGTCGATTTACCGCCCATGTTCGGACCGGTGATAATGTTCATGCGTTTTTTATCGCTGAGCAGAGTGTCATTTGGGATGAAGGCTTCATCACGGACCTGTTCAACCACCGCATGGCGGCCCGTTTTGATATTAATGCCGGGCTCAGCAGTCAGTTCGGGGCAGCAGTAATTTAATGTCTCTGCACGTTCGGCAAGATTGCCCAGGCAGTCCAGTTCGGACAGCCCCTGCGCGCAAGTCTGCAGCTCGATCAGCGAATGCAGCAATTTATCTAGCAGCTCATCGTAGAGGGATTTTTCCAGCGCCAGTGCGCGCTCGCGCGCACTGAGGACCCGGTCTTCATATTCCTTGAGTTCTTCGGTGATGAAGCGCTCGGTATTTTTCAGGGTCTGGCGGCGAATATAATCTTGTGGAACCTGCTCGGAATGCAGGCGGCTAATTTCAATGTAATAGCCATGCACCTTGTTATAACTGACCTTGAGCGTTTTGATTCCGCTGCGCTCGCGCTCACGCTGTTCAAGCTGCACCAGGAAATCATCTGCATTTTTACCGAGTGCACGCAGTTCGTCGAGTTCTGCGTTATACCCTTGTGCAATGACACCGCCATCGCGCAGCACAACGGGTGGATTTTCCCTGATCGCCGCATCCAGCAACAGTGCAATATCAGGATGCTCGCCGATGTCTCTGGCCAGGCTTACCAGCAATGGTGAATGGCATTGCTGCAGGCTTTGCTGAATTTCGGGCAATGCCTTGAGAGAGAGCCTCAAGGTGTCGAGGTCCCTTGGCCGTGCGGATTTAAGCGCAACCCGGCTCATGATGCGTTCAATGTCACCAATGGCATGCAGTTGCTGGCGTATATCAACGAAGTATCCTGAGTCGAGCAGTTCAGCAATGCATTGATGCCGGGCTTGCAGTAAATCAGCGTTGCGCAACGGACTGTGCAGCCAGCGTCTAAGACAACGGCTGCCCATGGATGTGACGGTCTTGTCAATGACAGAGGTCAGGGTGTTTTCAGTACCGCCGGACAGGTTGAATTCGATTTCAAGGTTGCGGCGGCTGGCAGCATCGAGCAAAACCGCGTCATCTGTGCTTTCAACGCGCAATGTTGTGATATGCGGCAGGGCAGAGCGCTGGGTATCGCGCACATACAGCAACAGGCACCCGGCAGCCATGAATGCATTTGCCATGTCCTCGCAGCCAAAGCCGCTGAGGTCACGGGTGCCGAATTGCTCATTCAACATGCGCTGTGCGCTGTCTATTTCATACCACCATGGCGGTTGTCTGCGTAAAGAGCTTTTAGCCGTCGATTTTTCCAGAAATTCCACTAACACATCATCTTCAGAGAGCAGCAGTTCTGCAGGCTGCAAGCGCTCAATTTCTGCATGCAGGGTTTCAACAGAATCGAGTTCTACCAGGCTGAAGCGGCCGGAAGTAATGTCGAGTATCGCAATGCCTATCTGTTCGTTACCCGAGCAGGCTGCCAGCAGCAGATTGTCCTTGCGTTCATCGAGCATGGATTCATCGGTGACCGTACCCGGGGTCACGATGCGCATAACTTCACGATCGACCGGACCCTTGCTCAGTGCCGGGTCGCTGGTCTGCTCGCATATGGCAACAGACTCGCCCAGCTTGATCAGTCGTGACAGATAATTCTCGGCAGCATGGTGTGGAACGCCAGCCATGGGAATCGGCTGCCCGGCAGACTGGCCTCTGGCAGTGAGGGTAATGTCGAGCAGCTTTGCTGCCTTACGCGCATCATCAAAAAACAGCTCGTAAAAATCACCCATGCGATAGAACAGTAATGTGTCCGGGTGATCCGCCTTGATACGAAGATACTGCTGCATCATCGGCGTGTGTGAATTAGTCTTTTCCATTCAATGAGTTATGTTTTTTATTGTCTAATATTCTGCATTATCGTTTAAACTTCAGGCCGTTTA
>DAOWLL010000189.1 GCA_030641945.1 Gammaproteobacteria bacterium
ATCTCGCATGGCGGCTTCAGCTTCAGCCTCGTTTTTGATGTCCCAGTCCTTTGTTACAACATCGGGAAACAGGCCGCGTGCCCTGGCTTCATTTCCCTGGTCAGCATAACTCAGCACCTCCAGCCACAACCCGGCGAGGGAAAAGTTTGGGTTTTCTGATTGACGGGCCATGTTTGATTAACCTTAAGGAAAACCTGTTATTAGAAGTTATGCCAATTATGTGGGTTTTACCCAATAAAAAACCCGGCTGAACCGGGTTTTTATATTCGTGTGCGAACGCCGTTATTATTTGATCTTGGCTTCCTTGTACATCACATACTTGCGTACAACGGGATCAAACTTCTTGATCTTCATTTTTTCAGGCATGGTTTTCTTGTTCTTGGTTGTGGTGTAGAAGTGGCCAGTGCCAGCTGATGAAACCAGTTTTATTTTATCTCTCATGATGGGCTCTCCCTACACTTTTTCGCCGCGGCCGCGGATATCTTTAAGGACTTCATCGATGCCTTTCTTGTCGATGATACGCATACCGTGCGTAGAAACACGCAGCTTCACAAAGCGCTTTTCACTCTCTACCCAGAAACGATGACTGTGCAGATTAGGTAGAAAACGGCGTCTTGTCTTGTTGTGAGCATGGGACACATTATTACCGGACATTGGGCTCTTGCCGGTGACCTGACATACTCTGGACATGGTTAAACTCCAAAAATTACGCCTGCAAGGGCGTGCTGACTCAAAAGACCGGCAATTCTAGCCGAGTTTGGGGGGCGAAACAAGGCTAAATCAGCTCTCGGCAATGGCCTCAAAGGACGCAAAAGCCGGCTTCTGACTGAGGCTCTTGAAATAGCGGGCCAGCCCTGTCAGAGTCTGCGAAAACTGAAAACCGGGAAGCCTATGGATATTGTCTATATCAGTGATCTGCGCATCGAAGCCGTCATTGGCATTTATGACTGGGAGCGGGAGATCAGGCAGGTCGTCAGCATCGACCTGGACATGGCCGCTGATAACCGCAAGGCAGCTGCCACCGAGAGCATCGATGATGCACTCAATTACAAGGCCGTGGCCAAGAGGTTGATCCAGTTCGTCGAAGAAAGCGAGTTTAAGCTGGTCGAAACCCTTGCTGAGCGCATTGCCGATATCATACTTGATGAATTCGATGTGAACTGGCTCAGGCTGAAACTGGGTAAACCCGGTGCCGTTACCGGTTCCAGGGAGGTTGGCGTCATTATTGAACGTGGCGAGCGCTCTTGATGGTAAAAATTTACATCAGCCTGGGCAGCAATATCGACCGTGACCGTAATACGCGTGCAGGCATCAAGGCGCTGCGTCAGCGCTTTGGCGAACTGGAGCTGTCATCGGTATATGAAAGCGAGGCTGTCGGTTTCGAGGGCGATGCTTTCTACAATATGGTGATCGCCTGCGAGGTCGGCGAAGATGTCCACAGCACCAATCGCGCTTTGGCCGAAATAGAGGATGCGCATGGTCGGGACAGAAGCGGGCCGAGATTTTCATCGCGCACACTGGACCTGGATTTGCTGCTCTATGATGGCCTGGTGCTGGATGAAAAAGGCCTCAAGCTGCCGCGTGAAGAAATCCTGAAAAATGCTTTTGTGCTGTGGCCGCTGTCCGAAATAGCACCGGGGCGGGTTCATCCGCTAGCAGGTAAGACGTATGCCGAATTATGGGCAGGTTTTGACAAGTCGAAGGAA
Organism: Gammaproteobacteria bacterium; assembly: GCA_030641945.1. Lineage (GTDB taxonomy): Bacteria > Pseudomonadota > Gammaproteobacteria > SZUA-229 > SZUA-229 > JABDQW01. The sequence continues at coordinate 1,707 of DAOWLL010000189.1, forward strand.
ACCCTGGCGCCAATCGAGTATCAGTTTGATTAGCGCTGGCTATTAATTTTCAGCTGACGAAATTGTTCATCAACATCAGCGATTATTGCCCTGAAAATGACTGCCTACATAGATCGAATCTCGCAGGTGTTATTAATGCGGGAACCTCTGATCAAGTCGTGAACTCGTGTCTTGCGCCCAAAATGTCCGGTATCGGCGTTGCAAATCTTCGCAATAGCTAGCTATTACGTGCGATTCGCGCCTTGATACCGAACATTTTGAATCGCAATCTACTTCATCCGGACTTAATCAGAGGTTCCTTAGTCGTTGTGTTTAAAACTGTCGCGCAGGTAGTCGATGAAGCGTTTGACCTTTTGCGGGACAAAGCGGCGCTCCGGGTAAACGGCATTGATATCATAAGGCGTCAATTCGTATTTTTTCAGCAGTACTGTGAGGCGTCCACGTTTTACATGTTCCTCCACGTGCCAGTCGCACAGGGTGGTAATTCCGAGGCCTGCCAACGCTGCTTCAATCAGGGCCTCATTGCTGCTTGCCTTGAACCTGCCTGTCACGCGTACGCTTTCGTCACCGTGCTGTGTACTGGTGAAAAACCAGTCATTGGGTGACTTGAGCAGGGAATAGGTCAGGCATTCGTGCTGGTTCAGATCTGCGGGTGTTTGCGGGAAGCCGTGCTTGATTATATAAGCTGAACTGGCGACGACAACGCGCCGGCTGGTGCCAATCTTGCGGGCGATTAATGACGAATCTTCCAGTGGACCGACGCGGATGGCCAGATCGACACCTTCCTTGACCAGGTCGATGTAGCGGTCTTGCATCAGGTAATCGATATTGATGTCAGGGTATTTGCTGAGAAAGTCAGCGAGCCTGGGAATAATAAATTTACGCCCGAAAGGGGCGGTGGACGAAAGGCGCAGGCTGCCGGTCGGTAATATCTTGCCTTTGCCGACACTGGCCTCGGCTTCCTGAAAGTCATTGAGGATACGTACGCAGTAATGGTAGTACTCTTTGCCGGCCTCGGTCAGGTTGAGCTGGCGTGTGCTGCGGTTGAGCAGTTTGGTACCGAGGCGCTGCTCCAGGGCGGCGATATGCTTGCTCACGGTGGACTGCGACATCGTGGTTTCGCGCGCCACAGCAGAGAAACTGCCGGCTTCTGCAACCCGGCGAAATACCTCCATACTCTGCATTACATCCATAATTTGCTCCACAAATCAGCAGCTTATTTATTCCATAATGGAATGAATCATATTCCCTGACAGCTGATTATTCTCATATAAGACTAGTCTAATATTTTGATGGCGTCATCCACAAGGGGTGGCTTTCCAATACCTGAGGCCGTAGGCCGGGAGATCATCATGAGTAATCTGACATCTTTACAAGAGCAAAATAGCACCGCATCCGAGCTGGCTTTGTCCAGTGACCCTGATGCATGGTTCGAGCAGAAATTTGAAGAGAGCATGCAGAAGCGGGAAGCCGCTAAAACACCCTCGATGGCGATCGTGGTGACCAAGGGCACGCTCGACTGGGCCTATCCGCCTTTCATTCTGGCCTCTTCGGCTTCTGCACTGGGCTGGGATGTGTCGCTGTTTTTTACCTTCTATGGCCTGAGCCTGCTGAAAAAAGATCTTGATCTGGAAATCAGCCCGCTGGGCAATCCGGCAATGCCGATGAAAATGCCATTTGGTCCAAAGTGGTTTCAGGACGTCAACTGGAAGATGCCAAACGCGGTGATGGGCAATGTTCCGGGTTTCGAAAAAATGGCCACCACGCTAATGAAGAAAACCATGCGCAACAAGGGTGTTGCATCGATCGAGGAACTGCGCGAGCTTTGCCTGGAAGCTGAAGTCAAGATGATTGCCTGTCAGATGACGGTGGATTTATTCGGCTGGGATATGAATGACTTCATGCCTGAAGTGGCTGACTGGGTGGGTGCGGCATCATTCCTGCCAACAGCACAGCATGCAGACGTGACACTCTTTATCTAGCCCGCATATTGCACGAAGGCGGACACGGATTGATCGTTAGTGATTAATATTTGAGTCATATCCAGCAATTTGGACGGGTTAAATCCTGTTACAGTTTGTCCTATTTGGATTTATGAACAACCTGGCGGCGCATCTTGAACGATCCCCCTTGATCCATAGCTATGGCTATGAATCCGCGGGCGATCGCCCAAGCTGCTTTGCCAGCTTGCCCCTAAAATCCAAATCCTTCGTGCAATATGCGGGCTAGTACGCAAAGGTATCCTGGCATATGGCGGCACCAGATTATAGTCATTCGCTTCGTGATGTGAGTCGATACCCAACCGATCTGCTGAAACAGCATGATCAGGGTATAGAGGTGTTCGCCACGTACAAAAAAGTCTGGAATGATGGATTTGGCGCCAGGGGCTGGAAGTTGAATGCAACCATAGGTGATCCAGAAATCATTGCGAGCACACGGCAGACAGGGCTGCGAATTAACACATCTGTTTTTGTTCACGATATTCTGGATCATTTCCTGTCCGGCTTTGGCATAAGCGGCCATCGCAGCGAGGCAATGGCCCTGGTTCAGCTGGCGAAGCGTACCGGTTCTGATCCCCGGCCCGACTTTAAACAATTGGTTAATGAAGACATCATGAATGGCAGGGTCAATGGAGAAACACTGCTTACTTTCCTGCCAGATAGAATGCTGGCTTTATTGCCAGTCGATGCGGAGTTAACGAATAAAGAGGTCATTTCATATCTCAAGGATGCAATGGGTGCAGATGCTCTTGTTGAAGCGCTGGTTGATCATTTCTTCATGCTGGGTAGAAAAGGAAAGGATCACGCAGTCGAGAGCTGGCAAAAACTGGGATTGATTCCTCAGAATGCTACCCGTACAGGTCTGGCACTGCAGGCACTTCTTGAGAAAGTTGATTATGAAGCCGAAAGTTCGGGCACTGACAGGCTCGATGTTTCGATTGTACTCAATAATGAAGAGTGTGTTTTTATAGTTAATGATTTATCAGAATCTGTTTACCATAAGACGATAGCCAGATAGTTGGCAGGAGTTATATGTCTGTGTTGAGCCCTGACCAGGTACCACAAGGCTGGAGCGGCATCGCTTCGGAGTATGAG
>DAOWLL010000465.1 GCA_030641945.1 Gammaproteobacteria bacterium
CTTTCATGATTTAAAACGGAACTTTGGCAGGCTCAGGTTGAAATAAATAGCAAGCAGGCGTGCTGCAAAGATGCCCAGGCCGGCAATAACGGCTGAGAAGGTGACGTCCAGGCCAAGATTCAAAAGGGCAATAAAGGCTAGAGAGCCGCCCCATGGTTCCTGTCATAACGCCCATGAAACTGGCGATCAGCCAGGGCGCACCAACCATTAACGACGCCAGCTTGTTCCAAAAACCAAATAGCACAGAGTGTAAATAAACCATCATTGTCTTACCTGCTTAAGTTGATGAATCTCATTAAGTTCTAAATTAAAAGTGTGCGCCTGGTGAGAAATGCGGGTTAGTATTATGGTTTTATGCTGTAACTATATAAGGCCGCCAACAACTACGCATATTAAAATTCATATCCACTGACGCTCATGCTGGGCGATATGGTTGTTAACATCAGCATTAGCTGGTTATTAAGGTTTTTATCACTAATAAAGCGCCGACACCGACCATTACAGTGCCGGCGGCCATGTTTATTATTTTGGTGGCACTGGATTTTGTCAAAAGCGAGCTGGCTCTATCTGCCATGAATGCATATCCCAGCTTGACTCCGCCTATGGCTACCGTTGCGATTAACATGATGATGCATGTGTCAACAAAAGATACCGTTGATAAATCAAGAAAAGCAGGAAAAAAGCCTAAATAAAACAGGATGGCTTTCTGGTCACCCAGGGTGATGAGCAGTCCGCTCAGAAAGCTCGACAGCAAAGAAGGTTTTATATTCGCATTAATTCCATCGGAGTTTGATTTTGATCTCCATAGCGCTATTCCCAGCCATATAAGATAAGCGCCGCCAAGGTACTTTACCAGGGTAAAACGAGAGCCCATCAGCTCAGCAAGCATCGACAGACCATAAATGGCCAGTATTATAAATACAAGGTCGCCAACCACAATCCCCAGGGTGGTGAATACGCCGTGGGTAAATCCGCATGCGGCTGACCTGGCTGATACGACCAGTACACTAACGCTGGGAATGAAAGCCAGAACAGCCATGGCTCCGAACAATGCGGCAGTACTGCCAGCTGTTAAACTGCTTTCCATCGGTTTAGCGGTGAAGCCTGGCCGTGTTATTCCTGCATCAACTGCATGATCTGTTTTTCAACTTCAGGGTGGTCGAACTCGCGTCCGCCAATGGCGCGGTAGCGTATGTTGCCTTGCTTGTCGATGAGGTAGGTTGTGGGAAGGCCGCTGACCCGATAGCTGTTGGAAATCTTGCTGTCCTTATCAAACAGGATGGTGAATGTCGGGTCGACATCAAGTTGTCCGGTGTAGGCAAAGACATGATCACCGTCCTCCATCTGGTTAATAGCGATGACGGTAAAGTTTTCACCATTGAACTTCTGGTAGAGTCTTTCCATCGAAGGCATTTCACGGCGGCAGGGCGGGCACCAGGTGGCCCAGAAATTCAGCAGCACAACCTTGCCGTGAAAATCTTTCAGGCTGTGGTTCTCTTCATCCATGTCTTCAAGGGTAAAACCGGGGGCCGGTACCGGTTTTGGCAGCGGCGTCAGGTAGTGTCCCAGTTTTGGCTGGACATCCCAGGCAGCATATGTACCCAGGGCCAGCAGGCTTGTAAGTAGTGCCAGCAGTGACAGGGAAAGAAGTTTATTGTTCAGATAATTGTTCCGGTGCACAACGAAGGCCCTCAAATATATCAGTGTGTTCTGTGCCGTTAATTGACCATTTGTAAGTCAGGGTGAACTCGCTTTCGCGTGGCAGCTTTATCGTGGTGAAGCCCTGCTGCCAGTCACCCTGATAAAATGTTCCCTTGTCAGGAAGCAATGTCCAGGAAAATGTAACGCCAGCTTTGTGCCATTGATCAAGCCATTCTGATTTGGTTTTTACCGAATGATTGTTTCCATGCTTGTCAGTGTAATACCAGTCTGCCACATCATAATCCAGCTGCTGTTGTGACGTGTTTTTAATAATTGTACCGAACACACAATAGCCCGCTATTTCATCAACTTCTGCATCAGGAAACTCATGCGACATGTAGATTGCACGGATAAAGTCAGGCAGCAGCTGTATCAACTCTATGCTGAAGCCTTCGCTATCTGCCACCCATGAATACAGGCCGCTGTCTTCGTTCTTTTGTGCGCTAATGTTTGCGGCACTGGTTATGCTGGTGAACATAAGCAGAACAACAGCGAATGCGGGCAGGGACGTGTAATTGATTCGTGGCTTATTCATTAGCCCGCATTTCTCACCAGGATTTCGGATTCAGGTGCATCTGTAGTGTTTCTGAGTGCACGTCTGGACTGAAAAGCATAGCAATAGCTATGGTTTGAGGGAAGATGCGCGCTCAGGAGCGCTACAGATGTGCATGGAAC
>DAOWLL010000221.1 GCA_030641945.1 Gammaproteobacteria bacterium
CCACGCTGACACCCGTCTCACGCAGTTGTTTACGCAGCTTGGCTTCCTGGGAATCCATGTAATAGCCAACACCGCCACCGGCAATCGCACCGACGCCGACAGCAGCCAGCATGCGTTTTTGACGTTCCTTGCTGCTCTCGTCCTTGTTCGCAAAGTAAGCTATAACGGCGCCAACACCAGCGCCAATACCGGCGCCTTTAGCCGTATTGGAAACCTTTTCGTCACCGGTATAGGCATCATAGGTTGTGCAGCCACTGATCAGCAGGGTGCCTGATACGGCAACTGCCACAATAATTTGGGTTATGTTTTTCATGATTAGTGCTCTGGTTAGTAATTTTGTAAGCGTATTTTAACGTGAATAATTAGTGATAGCTAATATTAGAAAGCAGTGCCTGGGGGCTAAAACACAGGAAAATCTTTCAGCGGGGCTCACGGCACAGGCGCAGCGCTTTTGCCATCTGGGCGCCGTTTACGTAACGGTCCTCTCTCTGCTTTCGCATCGCCTTGTTGATGATCCGGCTCACGCAGGCGGGGATGTCGCTGCGTATTTTAGTGACGTCGACCTGTTTTTCATTGCAGATCTGGTGCGTCAGGCCGGCAAAGGTGTCCGAGACGAATGGCAACTGCCCGGTTGTCAGTTGATACAGGGTTGTACCCAGTGAAAACAGGTCAGAGCCGCCGTCCACCTTGCTGCCACCAACCTGCTCCGGCGACATATAGGAAGGGCTGCCGAGCATGGTTCCGGTTTTGGTCTTGCTGGAATTGGTCAGGCAGGCTATGCCAAAGTCTGTGACTTTAACAATGCCGGTCGACTCATCATAAATAATGTTGGCGGGCTTGATGTCGCGGTGCACCACATCGTGCTTGTGGGCAAAATCAAGCGCCGTGGCGACCTGGATGCCAATGTCGAGCACAACGTCCACGGGCAGTAATGTGTCCGGCTGCTTGTGGCGTGACAGGTCGTGGCCCTTGAGGTAATCCATCGCAATATAGGCCAGGTCCTGTTCTTCACCGACATCAAATATGGTGACGATGTTCTGGTGGTTGAGACGCCCTGCAGTTTCTGCCTCGCGCAGGAAGCGCTGCTTGATGTCTTCGAGTTCTTCCGCGTCGAACTCCTGTGCCAGTGCCATGGTTTTGATCGCGACCGTGCGGCCGATTTTCGGATCCCTGCCAAGATAAACCAGCCCCATTGCACCACGCCCGATTTCTTTTTCTATCTGGTAGCGGCCCAGAACAGGTTTCTGCACGCCGTTGTCGGTCAGAATCAAGGTACCCTGGTCTGTGCTCTTGCCATTCTTCGGCAGCACCACCATGTCCTGTATTTCGCGGTTTTTCTGCATGCGCTTCTTCACATCGCGGAAACCGGAATGTTTCTGATCGATATATTCAAATACCTTTTCTGCCTTGATGAACTGGCGGCGGCGTTCATAATCAAGTCCCAGGTTATAGAGCCGGTCAAGCAGCGTGTTGTTGATCGGGCATTCACGGTATTTTTCAAATGCCTGGTCAAGATGGCCCTGTGACTGCATATGCTGACCAAGCGTCAGGTTGGATTCAAACAGGTGGGCTTCAGTGCGTTGATGGGCTTCCTCGATCTTGCCTTTGATCGCAATGGCAACCGTGCCGGTAAGCAATGCAGCCGTAGGCAGCATCAACGGTATCCAGATGGCGCTGATGATCATCAGTCCGAGATGGACGTTGATCATGATAAACAGCAGCATCAGGCTGGTTACGAAGCCGGTCCAGAGGCGAAATCTTGGCAGTACCAAAACCAGGTACAGCGCCACAATGGCGAGCGCGGCCAGCTGAGCCAGAGATGCCCATGCCGGCACACTATACATGTCGCTGTGCAGCAGGTTGTTGATCAGGTGCGCACTGACAATGACAGGCGCCATGGTTTCGCCACCGGGTATGGTTACCTGGTCAACCAGTGATGGCGCAGTGATGCCAATCAGGACATCCTTGCCTTTGAACGGGAGACTGCTCCTGTTTTTTGAATAGATATCGTGAAACGAATGCAGCCTGAACGCCGGTTTGTTCTCGGTGCTGTCGTAAACATGTGGATAGACCCTGTAGGACGGATCGGTATCGAGCTTTATGCCGCCCATGGTAATGCCCTGTTCAGGGCCGATGATGATGTCTTTAGTTTTTACCTTCAGGCTTTCGGCAGCGAACATAAGGCTGAATGAAGGGTAATAGTGATCGCCGAGTTTCAGCACTAACGGCGTTACCAGGCTGTTCCTTTTACCGGTGACCGATTCATCCAGCATGCCGGCCGCTGAATATTTTGCCAGCAAGGGTATCGGCGCCTGTACCTGTGTGAGGACAGGTATGCCTTTTGTCAGTACACTGGGAACGTAAGTGGTCCAGTCAATTGATTCTGATGGAAAGTCTGAGAAAGCGTAGGATTCCAGTGTTTGTTGACTGGCCGCAGCTGAACCTCTTTGAATATCATTGTTGAGGCCGTAGCTGATGGCGAGTACCGTGTTGCGGGAGCCCTTCATGCTGGCGGCGAGCGCGCCGTCGGTATCGAGCCGCTGCCTGGCGCGAAACAGTATCTCTTTTACCGTTTTTTCATACTTGCCATCATAGGTATCGCGCATGGAATCGAGGCGTTTTACCCCGAACTCACTCTGCGGTGTATGCAGCGGCAAGGCAAGTCCTACTGTTCTTGCACCATACTTGTTGAGTTGCTTGATGACCACGCCTAGATAGCTGCGCGGCCAGGGCCATTCACCAAGCTGCTGCAGCGATGCCTCATCGATGGCGATGACTTCAAGGTTGTTTTTTGATTCAGGTGCAGGTGACAGCCTGGCACCGAAGCCATATGCCTGCCATTCCAGCGTGGATATAATGCCTGTCCATCCCATTAATAAAAATAAGATGCTTATGAACAGGCCGGGAAACCAGCCTGCCTGCCAGAAACGTTTGTTTGTCATTGCGCCTTGCTGTTAATACTCCAATAGTGAGTATAGACGCTGGAAACGCCCCCGCTATATTTACACGGCGTCCAGTTTACGCATCGATGACGGCAGCAGTTTCATATCGACCAGTGATGTCACCAGTGCCTTGAAGAAGCTTGCTTCGTCTTCATACACCAGCTTGTAATACTGCATCTTCATGGTCAGCGCACTGCCGAATACGATTGAGAACAAAGTCAGGATGGAACCGATCGCGAGAGTGGAAACACCGGTGATGCCCTGGCCGATGGTGCAGCCCATGGCCATCACGCCACCGAAACCCATGAGGATGGCGCCTGTCAGGTGGGTGCGAAAATCTTTGATGTCGACAAACCATTCAATCCTGAATGACCTGCTGATCAACGACCACAGTAATGAACCAAGTATCACGCCGATAACAGAAATCAATCCGAACGAAATCATGGCCTTATCAAAGCCTGACTTCACAAAGCCATAGCTCTGGCCGATCGGGTTGATGAAGGTAAACGATTGTGCGGCAACCGCGTTGCCGCGCTCAGGTTTGCCCTCGTCATCTTCGGCAAGCATGTCCCATTCGCTGTAGTAGTCGCTCATTGAATAGAGTGAGTCGTCAGCGTTGACGGCAATATTGCTGCTGGTGTACCAGGCCGTCAGGATCACCAGGCCGACAACCATGCCGCCGAGTATGTTGTCCTTGCTGGAACGAAAATCGGCAGAACGGAAAATGAATACAAGCAATAACAGCCCAATCAGGCCGCCTGCAACCAGCCTGACCATGGCGGTGTTTTCAGCGCTGATCACGGCGCCAATGTCCTGCTGGCTGCTAAGGTCAGCTGAAATCGGGCGAATCCAGTCATAGAAAAGAACACTGAACAGGGTTTTATCGCTGCCCGGGAACGGGTTGATCATGTACCAGGCGATCAGCGCAATAATGATGAATACGAGCACGGATTTGAGGTTGCCGCCGCCGATGCGAATCAGGGTCTTGTTGCCGCAGCCGCTGGCGAAGGTCATGCCGATACCGAAGAGAAAGCCGCCGAGAATGTTTTCACCGAACACCAGCTGGCCATTGCGGTAGGGTGGAAAGGTATTGTTGACTTCAACCATGCCCAGGTATTCGAGCCCGGTGACACCGAGCAGTGCCACGGCGATTGCCAGCAGCCAGGCGCGGAAGCGGCCATAGTCACCCATGTTGACCATGTCAGAAACAGCACCCATGGTGCAGAAATTGGTTTTATTGACCACCGCACCCATGATGACTGTGATGATAAATGTTGACCAGAGAAAGAATGACAACCCTTCAGCAAAAGATTCAAAGACCATTTTCCCGCCCCTTCGTTTTTAAGATGGTTAATTATAGGGGTCTTCACCCCATCAAGGGGGTAAAAATTCAAATGATTGCCACAGAGTCACAAAGAAAATCTATTTTTGTTAAAAACATAAAACCCTCTCACCACAGAGGCACGG
>DAOWLL010000365.1 GCA_030641945.1 Gammaproteobacteria bacterium
CCCTTGACCGTGACTTGCCGAGGTTAGCGGGTTTTCAGCCACATAGCGATATCCGACGGTTTCAGGGGAGTTTCCTTCGTTCAACAGGACATCAACCGTATAATAGGTATCCGGGCTGCCGGAGTAATAGTTGACATTGACTTCATAATTCCCTTCTGAGGCGTTTCCGTCATAGAAAAAGGTGGTTACCTCGGGACCAAAGCCATTAACATCATCAACATCCTGTCGGCCTACACCTGCAATTGATCTGTTGCCATACCAGATTGTCCGATTCTGCGGATCGCTTACGTACAGATCAATGTCAGTGCTGTTTGTGTCCCAGGACAATACATAAACCATATTGGATTTGACCAGGGCATTGACAGATGTTGGATTCGGATGCTTCACCCCGGCAAATGGCACGGTGACCGGCAGGGTAACCTCTTGCCCGTTTTCATCAAGGCCGACAATGCTAATAGAGTTATTACCAAAACTGATGACCGCCTTGCCGGTAAACTCGTCACCAGTGATTGAGGCAACATTTCTGGCGCCGCTCACATTAGGCTGGGTGATTACAACATTTTCCACCCGGTCGATGACTTCATGCGGGATATTCCCTTTAACGTTAATAACTCGCTGGTTATAGTCATAGTCAACTACGGGACTGGTGATCTCAAGTTGACTGGCAACGATATCCCGGACTCCTACTTCAAAAGAGACATTGATTGATGTCGTCAGGGAAGGATTGACCACCGTGAGGAACAGCTCCGGTGCGCTGCCGTCATGGCCATAGGAAAAATCGGTCAGTTCACTTGTTTTGAACCAGGTGTCTGTGGGACCGGAGGCATTAATGCCGTTGTCAATAATCGACACCCATGCTTCTCCGCCCTGGACTTCAAAACGGATGAAGGCTTCTTTTACGGCAGGGATGGCACCCGGTACTGCCATGATAGTGTAGGAACGGGCACCGTTGGCCGGTATGGAATGATCGTTAATCGCTGTCAATTGCCCTGGTTGCGGCCCATCCACATGTGGATGAAGATTGGAAGGTGTGCCTGAAAAACCAAAATCTGTCGATTCCTCATTAGCGTCCAAGAGAGATATGCTGTTCTCACGCATGGTTGCAAACTAATAGTAGAGAATGGCACTGGAAAGGCTATTTGAATTCTCAGCACCAAAACCATTTTCAAAATTACAGTTCCACGCTGCACTTGTCAGCCTGTTGGCCAGATTCTGGACACCGGTGGTATCATGAGAAAAGTCCCCATTCAGGATATCTGCTAGAAAAAAGCCACTGCACTTACTCTCAATAAGCTTCCACATGGCAAATCGGGAGTAGGCACTTTTTTATTAGTACCAAAGGCATTCTCAGGGTGCGGTGAATTAAACCCGACATCCATGATGACATAGAGTGGATTTCTCTCTGTAAAAATATAGGAATCGATATCATCAAACAGATAATCTTCAAACCACTGTGCAGTTCCTTCGGTAAGCCAAAGTGTATCAGGGAGGCCGAGAATATTTGTCAGCCCTGCAACCTTTGTCCTGTTTTGCGCCTGATGGAAATATTCGTGAACTGAAGTTGCCTGCATCAAATTTTTATTATTATTTGAATCGCTTAAATGAAGAACTCCATAATTTTCATCATCAGCGGTTGTCACATAGCCAAGGCTATCGATCTCATGAATTTGTGCCTCAAGTTTAGAATCATAGCTCAAATCCAGGTCGTCGAAACCATCCGGGGCTTGATATACCCAGGAAACCAGTTCTTCGATAGAGGTCTCCGGTGTCCAGTTATTGTCGTTAAAATTCTTGACAAGTAACTCGAAATCACTATCACCTTCCACCGTACAGACCTGATGTGACGGCCAGGGAACAGGCAAAACATAGGGAAATACAGGAATGACATTCAAATAAATCTTAGTTCTGCAATTTACTGTCACATCTCCAACTGCCTGATTGGTCGCATCACTCCTAGAAGTTTGATCATTCGAAGTATCTTTGAATTGTGGAAGTCCAATAAAACAGGCATCACCCAGACCATGTGTTTTCATGGTAACCGTGCCGTCATCCAGGGTTTCCAGTTTATACTGGGTTGGATTCCATACATATTGATGGCCGCCGGTTCCATTGCTGATAATTTTCGTATACACGTACAGAACCATCTTAAAAGAATAGCGGTCTTCCGGCACATTAAGTTTGGGGAATGAAATCGTTATGTTACCGTTATTTCCCCGCACCGGTGTTACCTTGAAGAAATCAGTCAAAACCTGTACTCCCTCAGGGGGAGTTGGTACCTGGTCTGCACCCAGTGTCGCAATCTCAAGTTCACCGGCAACACTCTCGCCACTTACCGGTTGCACAGCACCTTTCAACTCAACCAGAGGAGGCAGACTGATAGTCAAACCTTGCAGGGAACCGGACTCTGTTACCGAGATCTGTCGGTCAACCGCCTGAACCGCTATCGGGGTACTGTTTGCCACCTGCAGGGAAAAATCCACAGAGGTAATGGCCTCTCCATCCGTGGCCGACACGGTTACAGCTACACTGTTTCCTTCCATTGAAGCGGGAGGCTTCCAGCTTATCTCTCCGCTCCTGCTGTTGATTGTCATTCCTGGCCGGCCCGCTCACGAGGTGGTACACCAAATTTCCGGTACCGGAGTAACAGGTTGGCAGGCTGATGGAGGCCACCATTTCCGCAAGCAGGGGTGCTGCAAGTTCAGGGGCGGAAAGAAGAGGTGTTTCACAGGAATCAGCCTGGATGTTCCACTGCAGATCATCTGGATTAAACGGATATCTTCTATTCTGCTGGATAGTGAACGTATCCGAACTTGTTACGGAATTTTGTGCGTTAACGGTTCCAAAGAGAAGGTCGCCATCTAAAATTCTCGTATACGACGACTGACTGCCAAGTAAGGCATTGACGTTGCCCATGGCTTCACCACTATTGACCACATCAGCCTTGTAGGTGTAACTATAGTCAGTCCGGCCGACTCTTTGCTTGCTGACCAGAGAATAGTTGGCAATCTCAAGCTCAGTTTGCGCC
>DAOWLL010000379.1 GCA_030641945.1 Gammaproteobacteria bacterium
CAGCCAGACGATTGCGGTCGATGATTTCACTTCGGTGACGCCTTTCGGCAGTGTACCTGACCAGCCCGGTCCGGTGATGGCCAGGGTCTGTGCCTTGCTGCCGTCATTGATCGAACTGACGACCTTGATGACCTCAGAGAAACCGTCCAGCAGCGGTACGATGTAGTAGCGGTCACTGATCTCGGGGATGCTGAGTATCAAGGGCTCCTTATAAACGTCAAGCCAGGCGATCGTATACAGGGTGTCGGCGTTTGGTGCAGCACAGCAATGGTTGTCGATGGGCAGGTACGTGCGCATTTTAATCATCTGATTCATTGGCGCATGCTGCTCATCGGGTTTTGCGACGTTGGTCTGCTGCTTGCGGGCCATGTCGAAGGTGATCAGCGGATAACCGTAGATGTAGGCATCTACAGCGTCTCTTACCGCGCCCTCGGTGTGCAGCGACGGCGTCCGCGTCACAACCTGCAGCGTTATAACAACGACAACAACAAGACCCACAAGCGCGAGTGCGAATCCTTTAAGCGTAAACAATTTCATTGTTTTTCCTGTATGACGTACGAATCCGCCAAATTCTGGCAGGTACTGCCCTTTCGTTCAAATTCGTTGCTGCCGTCAGTGCTAGAACCTGGCGCCTATACCGATCATTGCCGATTGCACCGCACTATCCCGGTAATAGCTGTTTGACAAATAGGCCCATTCATATTCGACATTCGCGAAAACCTTCTCATTGAACATGAACATGGCCCCCAGCGATGCGCCACCGTAGAAGCCGGTATCGTTTGTATCGATATCGCCCACTGCTCCCCCCGATCGTTTGTAGTCGGAAAAATGCACGCCGAGAGCGCCTTTCAGAAAACCTTTGAACGCTTTTTTACCGAATAATAATTTCGGCGCGTAATAGATCGGCAGGCTTTTCAGCTTGTAATGCGTCGTCTGTGCAGCCGTGACATCCGCCGTCGTTTCGATGTATCCAATGGTTACTCCATGGAGCACATTGCCGCCCTTCGCACCGGTCTCGTATGACAGGTTGATTCGCCATCCGGATGCATCGGTATTGGCATCTTCGAAATCCGTAGAAACATCCCCATAACTAAGTGTTAGAAATTTGTCCTCTGCTGCCACACTCTTATCAGCTGCGGCTGCAGCAGTGAAAGCACACATGGTGGCAATAAGTAATAGTATGCGTATCATGATCGCATCTCCTCTAATGTTTAGGTTTATCAAAAAATTGTTGTTTATCTTTGCCGGATTGATACAGGTTCCAGTCGCAAAACTGCATGTTCCAATTTGCTTCTGATAACAACAAGTAGTCAGTCCTGACCGTGTTAACAATGTCCGGGAAACCGGGCCGTGAATCTCGTTTATTTTCAAATAATAATCTAACGTGCGAGTATCAACGTTGCTAGAATGCGACAAATAGATGACACTTCCCGACACAGCAAATTTAATTGACGATAAATTGACATTAGTCAGGAAAACCAGGCGTAATAAAAGTCCAGCTCATGGTCAGGCAGTCGTACGTGCCGGACCGCTGATGGGCCTTATTACAATTCTGCGCGAGCATGGTATCGAACCCGAGCCCATCCTTGACAGTTTTGGCCTCAAACTGAGTCAATTCGAGAATCCCGACTTTGAGCTTCCCTTTATCCCCACCAGCCGTCTCATTGCACGCTGCGTCGATCTGACAGGATGCGAGCATCTCGGCATGTTGATTGGTATGCGTGCAGAGCCTTCCAGCCTCGGCATTGCAGGGTTCATGCTGAGCACAGCCCAGGATGTCAACACCGCGCTTCAAGCCCTGATCCGCCATCTGGATTTGCACGACCAGGGCGGCGTTGCCAACCTGGCCACAAACGGCAAGTTTAGTTCACTGGGATATGCAATACATTTATCAGGGGTGAGCGCTACCGAGCAAATATATGACCAGTCGATCGTCATTGCCTGTAATATTATGCGTTCTCTTTGCGGTGAAGACTGGAACCCGACCGAGGTACTACTCTCGCGGCCAAAACCAAATAACACTGCTCCCTACAAGCATTTCTTCAAAGCTCCGATTCACTTCAACGCTGCTGAGAGCGCCATAGTATTTCCAACGCACTGGTTAAAACATAAATTACCGAGCGAGGATCCCTTTCTGTTTGACTTCCTCGAACAAAAAGCTGCCGAGCTTCATCAGGGTCAGCAAAAAGACCTCATTAGTCAGCTGCACCGATTTGTGCGCAATACGTTAATCACACAGGGGTGCACAGTCAATGCAGCCGCGCAACACATCGGTATACACGAGCGAACACTGAACCGTCGGCTTCAGCAGCAAGGCACGAGCTTTCGTCATGTGGTTAACGAAGTCCGCTACGCAATGGCACAAAGTTTTCTCGCCAACAGCGAAGCAACCAATGCAGAGATTGCATTGGCACTCGGCTACACCGATGCGACCACGTTTAGCCGCTCGTTCAAACGCTGGTCTGGCATGTCGCCAGCACACTGGCGCGATCAACACGCTAAATCATAGTTCAACAACTATACGGCCTTACGCGGTACAGGAACCAATACACTGTCAGAGTGCGGCATATGTATTCAAGCTTCGGCTCGTTCGAACAGCGCATGCGTACAGTATCGGAATAAGTAAACTGCGCATAATCAGTTATATAAAAAACGAATAACCAAGGGCACAAAAGAACAGTGCTGGTAACAACCACCTTGATACCAGGTCAATCCTGTGTGCAAGCGCCTGTCGATCTGTACTGAACAGACGCGTACTGATAACAACCTCTATCAGGGCTATAAAAACCAGCAGTGTCGATGATAAAATAAACTTGTCCATGTCAGTCAGGTAGGGAATCTTGGGCATATGCGCTGATAAGGCAATATGATAGGCAATCAGCGTCAATACCGTGGTCACGGCAACAGCCAGGCGGGCCGGCGCCAGATCCGGGTTTATCCAGAAAA
>DAOWLL010000562.1 GCA_030641945.1 Gammaproteobacteria bacterium
ATCTAATGATTTCATATGCGCCGGAAGGCGGCTCAGTCGGCCCGCACACAGACGCCTACGATGTGTTTCTGATCCAGACACATGGCCAGCGGCGCTGGATGATCAATAAGGACTACGATGATACATGCCTCGATGGCACCGAACTGAGAATCCTTGAACATTTCACGACAGCACAAGACTGGGTTCTGAACCCGGGTGACATGCTCTACCTGCCTCCCAATATTGCCCACTATGGCATTGCATTGAATGAATGCATGACATGCTCGATCGGCTTCAGGGCGCCTTCGGTAAGCAACATGGTCAGCGAGTATGCAGAAAACCTGGCTGCGGATATCGACCAGGAATTGCGCTATGAAGATCCCGACCTGGTATACCAGCAATGTCCCGCAGAAATAAGTGCCGACGCGCTGAAACGCATCAAGGCCATCATAGCTGAACGACTGAGCGTGGATGATGGCAGGCTTATGCGCTGGTTTGGGGAATTCAGCAGTGAATCACGTTCCGGTATTCATGCACAACCAGCAGAGCACCCGATGTTAACTTTTGAAGAACTTGCAGCGGCGCTGGATACTGAAAGCATCATTGCGCAATCGCCTGCTGCAAAATTCCTCTTTGCCAGAAGCAATGATGCAGCACTGCTCTTTGTCGATGGCGCCAGCTATGCAACCAGCCTGGTATTTGCACAGACACTCACTGACAAACGTGAAATTACAGCCCTGCAGCTGCTCGATTCAGTTAATGATCAGGCTGATCAGTGCGTATTGCTCGAACTTTATCATCGTGGGTACCTGCTCATACAATGAATGGCAGCCTCGAAATAAACATTGTCGAGTGGCATGACAGGCAGGATGCTCTGAAAGCAATTCGAAAAACGGTGTTTATTGACGAACAGCATGTGCCTGAAGAACTTGAATGGGATGGGCGCGATACAGAGTGCACCCAGTTCCTTGCTTCGTTTGACTCGACGCCTGTTGCCACTGCCCGCCTCACCCCGGAAGGACAAATTGGACGCATGGCTGTACTCAAGGACTTTCGCGGTAAAGGCCTGGGTTCCCAGCTGTTAGTGGCCGTGATAGCACAGGCAAAACATGCGGGCCATAAGCAGGTTTTTTTACACGCCCAGGTCAGTGTCATCAAATTTTATCAACAACACGGATTTGCTGCCGAAGGTGAAAGTTTCATCGATGCCGGCATAGAGCATCGCAGCATGAGATTAGCATTTGACCATGGCTGATATAAATCAGGGGCTCCAGTGATGAGTATACTGGGTGAAAACAACGAAGAAATACGACTCGATACTGCAGATGAAAATCGAGATGCAGTGATCTCTCTTGCACAACAGGCCCGCTTCAGCATCAACCTGTTCACCCCGGACCTGGACCCGCGCATATTTGATAATGGCGGATTCGAGCAATGCATTTTCAACCTGGCAAGAACGCATCAAAATTCTAACATCCGCATCCTGGCACATGATTCCACCAGGGCATTAAAACAGGGACACTGCCTGATCAGGCTCGCACAAAAGCTGACAAGCTCGGTGTTTATTCATAATCCGGCTCGAGAACACAAAGGCGAGTTATCGACGTTCATGGTTGTCGACGGTATCGGCATGCTGCACAGACCACGAAGCAGCAGTAACAATTACGACGCTGTTGTCAATTTCAGCTCACGGCAGCGCGCGGGAGAACTGGAAGATTACTTCAATGAAATATGGGAAAGAAGCACACCTGATTCACAAATTCGGCGACTGTACATCTGAAATTCAGTTAATAGTTAATAGTTAACAGTGAATAATATGAAACACATGTCTACGTAGACCTTATGTGTAGCCGCGAAAAACGCACTAAAATGTAGGGAACATTTTGAACGCACGCCAGTGCGGCCCG
>DAOWLL010000112.1 GCA_030641945.1 Gammaproteobacteria bacterium
ATAATTAAATCCTATGAATATCCACGAATGTCCAAACACAGCAATTCAGTTTCGTAGGCCTGCATAAGTGAAATGTTGCCCTTCGACGGGCTCAGGATGAGCGGAGATGGCAGATGCCGGGAACGGCAAAGCCTTATCCCGGCCTACGATAGATTATTCATTATTCATTATTCATTATTCATTATTCGTTATTCGTTATTCACTGTTATCTGTATTTGCGCCTGATAAATTGAAGCTTATCTTCCTATAATAAGCATCATGCATTCATTTTCCCTGCGTCTTCTGTTATCGAGAAATTTCATACTCGTTTCCGTGTCCGCACTGTGCCTGCTGCTATTCGCCAGCACAGGCTGGGGTGCTGATTCTGCTGAAGAAATTACAGTTGAGGTTCACGACACCGAGCTGTCTTTGCTTCGCTTCAAGGCAGAAGGCGAACACCTGATCATCTGGGTTTCGCCCGGATTTGGACATCATCAACGGGCATACGACATATCACATGCGATTAGCAAACGCGGCATCGAAGTATGGCATATTGACCTGGCCGAAAGCCTGTTTCTGACACAAAGCACCAATACCTTGCGCGCACTCGATGGAAGCTACGTTGCTGGTCTCATTTCACAAGCACATAAGCAAACTGGCAAATCCATCACATTAATGACACGTTCATATGCGGCTTTACCGGTTCTGCGCGGTGCACGCATATGGCAAATACAGGCCTCAAAAGCGAATAACGATCAATTTGACTACCTTACCGGCGCCATCCTGTTTTCTCCGGAGCTTTACAGTGAAATACCGCCGCTCGGACTGGATCCGATTTTCGACCCTGTTGCGTCCTCGACGAATATTCCGATCATGCTGTATCAGTCCGGCAGACGCGGCAATCGCTGGCAACTGGATAAAACACTGGAAAAACTGCAGAGTGGCGGCGCTGCCGTTTATCTCAAAATTTTTCCAGGCGTGACCGGTGTCTTTTATCTTAAAGACATGGCTGCGGAAACGACTGCTGTGTTGAAGCAACTCCCGGAAGAAATCGAGCGCGTTGTACACATGCTCGAACGTATGCCGACCCCTAAAACAGTCAACAGTATCCTGCCTGGCAGCGAACCAGCACCAAGCAGTCTGGATATCACGCTCAAACCATTTGAGAGCGATATGAAACCCGTTGAAATCAATCTGAAAAATGCAGCGGGAGAACGTTTCACGCGGGAACATTTTACCGGCAGGGTCACATTGGTTAACTTCTGGGCGAGCTGGTGCGGCCCGTGTGTCGAGGAAATACCTGCATTGAATCGCTTGCGCGAACACATGAATGACAGGCCATTTGAACTTATTTCAATAAACTATGCCGAAAAACCTGAACAGATTGGCGAATTCCTTAATATGGTAAAAGTCGATTTCCCTGTTCTGCTCGATGAAGACGGCAGCTATTCTGCTAAATGGAATGTACTGGTTTATCCAGCAACCTTCGTCATCGCCACAGATGGAAACATCGTATACGGTGTTAACGGCGCTATCGACTGGGACAGCGAAGAAATAACGGGCAAACTGAAAGCACTGATGGAGAATTAGCTTGAACGGAATCTGCCGGATCTTTTTGTGAGAGAATCACAGTTTCTTTATCCTGTTTACATAACCAATAATAAACGCATATGAAATACGACGTCACAGACGCCATCATCTCGCCAAAATCACATCTGAATGTTTTATCCAGAACAGAAGTGAACAAGCTGCTCGATACCAGCCAGGGCGGTTTATACAATCTTTTCCGTAATTGTTCACTGGCAGTACTTAACAGCGGCAGCAACCTTGATGATGGCAAGGAACTGCTGGAGCGCTACAAGTCCTTTGACATACGATTACTCCAGCAAGAGCGCGGCATCAAGCTTGAATTGAACAATGCACCGGCTATTGCTTTTGTTGACGGCAAGATGATCAAGGGGATTAATGAACACCTGTTCGCTGTTTTACGGGATGTCATTTATGTCAGCGATGAGATTACCGACAACCCGAATTTCGATCTGCAGACAGAGGATGGCATTACCAATGCTGTTTTCCACATTTTGCGTAATGCCGAGATATTACGCCCAGGCTTAGAACCCAACCTGGTCGTATGCTGGGGTGGCCACTCGATTTCACGACATGAATATGATTACACCAAGGAAGTCGGTTATCAGATGGGCCTGCGTGGTTTAGACATCTGTACTGGCTGCGGCCCTGGTGCAATGAAAGGACCAATGAAAGGAGCGACTATCGGCCATTCAAAACAACGCATCAAGGCAGGACAATATCTCGGCATAACCGAGCCAGGCATTATTGCGGCAGAATCACCCAATCCGATCGTGAACGATCTTGTCATCATGCCGGACATTGAAAAGCGCCTGGAGGCGTTTGTAAGAACAGGGCACGGAATTATTGTATTTCCTGGCGGCGTAGGCACGACAGAGGAGATACTTTATTTGCTTGGTATTCTGCTGCACCCGGAAAACAGCAACATTCCTTTCCCGCTGATTTTTACCGGTCCGGAAACTGCAGCAGACTACTTCAATGAAGTTGACCGCTTCATTGCCAGCACGCTCGGCAATGAAGCGCAAAAACTTTACACCATCATTATTAATGACCCTGTCAGCGTAGCGCGCAAAATGAGAGAAGGGATCGATTCTGTAAAAGATTTCCGCAGACTCAATGATGATGCCTATTATTTTAACTGGATGCTGAAAATTGATACCGCATTCCAGGAACCTTTTATCCCGAATCACGATAACATGCGCAACCTGCAGCTTGACACCAGGCTGGACCACCACCTTCTAGCCGCAAACCTGCGCCGTGTTTTTTCAGGAATCGTCGCCGGTAATGTTAAAGACGAGGGTATTCGCGCAATAGAACAACATGGCCTGTTTGAAATCAAAGGTGACAAGAAGATAATGCAGCTTGTGGATGAACTGCTTACATCCTTTGTCGAACAACACCGCATGAAATTGCCGGGCAGGGAATACAAGCCCTGTTATAAAATTGTGAAATAGACTTTTGCGCCATCGCCACTCGAACCTGGCCACTCGCCACTGTTTTAAATGAAACCCTGTTCAGAATCCTGTGACGAAAATCGCGGTCCTATTCTTTCTGTGATCCAGCCCCTGTTAAAAGATTGCTCATGCGTACTTGAGATAGGCAGCGGCACGGGCCAGCACGCAGTCTACTTTGCCGAAAAACTGCCTCACCTGGTATGGCATACCAGTGATTGTGCCGAGTACCATGCGGGTATCACACTATGGCTAGCGGAAGCCGGGCTTGATAATACACGCGCACCAGTCGATCTTGACGTCTCAACATCTAAATGGCCGGAGCCAGGATTCGATGCCGTATTTTCTGCAAATACAGCCCACATCATGCATTGGTCAGATGTTGAAGCCATGTTTGCCGGTGTCGGCTCCGTGCTATCCAGCGGCGGTCGTTTTTTGTTGTATGGCCCGTTTAATTACAATAACCAGTTCAGCAGCGAAAGCAATGCACGGTTTGATAACTGGCTGAAGAGCAGGGACCCCGAGAGCGGGATAAGGAATTTCGAAGACCTGGACAGGCTTGCGCGACAAGCCGGAATGCAGCTGAAGTGCGATTACGAGATGCCGGTTAACAACCGCATACTTTATTGGGAAAAAAGCTAAGCAGACTTAAATAAAAAATTTTAATCCACAGATGAACGCAGATAAACACAGATAAAGATGTTTTTAAGCTTCGTTACATCTGTGTTTATCTGTGTTCATCTGTGGACTTATTTTAATGCTCAGTCGTAAGCCGGGATAAGGCCTTGCCGTTCCCGGCATCTGCCATCTCCGCTCATCCTGAGCCCGTCGAAGGGCAACATTTCATTTATGCAGGCCTACCAAGCTTTCTCTGCGCCTCAGCGCCTCTGCGGTGAACAGTCTTTTCCAGCAAGCCCCTCAGATTAAATTCTGGCTCACAGATTATGATATTTCGACATCGATTATTGTTAACCGACACCCATTCGGTTTCTTTTACACCGTCTGTCGGATAATTTGTCATTTACTGTTGATTTTCTTAACAGTTCGCTCTATATTTGAACTTGCCTCAAATGTAAATGGCTTGTAAACGTGAAGGATTAATAAGTAACATCTATTAATTCAATCGCTTATATCTATTTCTTAAATGTCTACAAAATAACTGAAGTCCAATAGCCCGGGATTTCGGCTCAATAAATGATCTAAAGCACCCAGTAAATCGCTGAGATTTGCTCTAAATATGCGCTCTCAGGCGTGGCAATCTAAATGCGGGTTGCCACGACCTGTTCATATCTTAACCAGCGCGTGACTAAACAACTGGCTTCTTTACCCTGGAGACGCTGAATGAGTGCACAGATTCATACACTGAAAACAGGCGATCTTGCTAAAAACAAACCTGATAACAAAAAGATCGGAGATTACGATGCATTGCTGCACAATGTATCCAATCGCCTGAACGTCCAGCTTCTGCAAAGAGTTACCGAAATGCTCAATAGTGCTGACAGCAGCCTGAGCATGCTCACAGAAAGCGCCGAAACCAGTGAAATGAAGTCAAAATACCTGAGCTTGATGCATATTCTTCGGACTGAGCGCAGCAAAATTGATAAAGCATTCTTCATCGCAATCAACGATAAGATCAATAGCGATAAACAATCACAGGATGATGAACTGGAACTGGTTGGTCAGGATGAGATGGATGAAATGGTTGCAGTTACAACCATGTATTCAAACGCGATGAGCAATTATGGGCATGAAGTCAATAATCTGGAAGCCCGGCTTGAATACCTTGAAATGTTGTCAAATAAAAAACTGCCAAAATATTCGCTTGACCCCAGACACATCTGCGAAGCTTTTCAAACCGCACTCAAACAAGTTGATATAACACTGGACTACAAACTGTTACTGTTCAAACTGTTTGACATGGAAGTGAGTTCCCGCCTGGGTGATATGTATAAGTCACTCAATCAGCTGTTCATTGATGCAGGTGTAATGCCTGAAGTTGTGTTTAAAGCCAGGAACCTGGATTCTGGCACTGCTGATAGCACTGATAACAAGTCGAAAAAGGATAAAGGCTATACAGTTCGCGAAGCCAGGTATTATGATCCGCAACAAAACAAATCCAGCAACTTCATTCCCCGCTCACATGAGGAAATAAGTTACTTCATTAGTCAGTTCATGAATGGCTTTACCACTGCAAAAGGTAAAGGCATACCCGAATCATTCTCAACCATACCGTCAGACAAGGATAATCATAACTGTTATTCGCGCAATGACTTAATGGGTGCGCTGTCAAAGCTGCAGAATGATATAAACAACAACAAAAAAGACGTTGCTACGATTGATGCTGAGCAGATAAAACGCGCAATCATGGCTGATATGGGCAGCAGCAATGGCGGCGCTGTTACCCGGAGAGTACATGTTCTCGATCAAAGAAGCATTGATTTTGTCGGCATGATGTTTAACGCAATAACTAAGGATGAAAGTGTTTCCAAGGTTATCACCAATTTGCTTATGCTGTTACAAATCCCTGTAATTAAGGCCGCAATGCTCGATGAAAATCTGTTCACACAGGAAGATCATCCCGCACGCAATACACTTGATCTGGTATCAAAAGCAGGCAAGGGGGTTACTGAAGAAAAAGACAGGGTATACATCGAACTGGAAAAAATAGTTAATGGTATTTTGCAGGAATACGATGTTGATATCGCCAGCTTCGAGCATGCAGTTGATGCGCTGCATACATTTATCAGCGCTGAAGAAGAAATCACAGCCGAAAATGAAAGGAACGAACAACACCAGATCATCAAGCAACATGCAAGGGATGTTGTGCTGACTGAAATGCGGCATTTAACAACCAATAAAAAATTGCCGAAGGATGTTCAGCCTCTGGTGCTGAAACACTGGCCAACCATGATGTGCAATCGCTACGTTAGTCATGGAAAAGAAAGTAATGAATGGATCGTATCGCTGATGTTGCTCAAGCTCTTAATGAAATGTCTGCAGCCCATCAACAACAAGTCGCAGTGGCAATTGCTCAGTAACAATCATGAGCCACTGGTCGAAGCAATGAATGATGAGTTATATGAAACACAGCAGGACAGGGAAGAAATTGATAGTCAAATATCTGAGCTGAAAAAGACATTTTTGAAAATGCTGGATGACTGCGGATACAAACTCGTCGAAGAACCAGCAGCTGAGACAGCAGAAC